>JALYXJ010000119.1 GCA_030947165.1 Gemmatimonadota bacterium | reverse complement strand
GCGCCGGCGCCGGTGGCTTGAACGCGGAACAAAGCGCTTCTCTTTGTTGTTGCGGAGCCGACCTCGGCGCGCGGAGACCGGCTTCCTCCCAGGGACGATGCGTCGTATCCGCGTCAATCCACGTGATCTGCATTCCCATGTTCTTCTCGTATCCGCGTTCCACGCCCTCGGCGCATCCGCGTTCGTACCGAGCCGGTCCCCCACCTGACTACATTCAACGCACCATGCAGCCACTGCATCTCACCATCGAAGGCATGACCTGCGAACACTGCGTGCGCGCAGTGGACGGCCGGTTGCGCAGGACGCCCGGCGTGGAAGTGGAACGCGTCGTCGTGGGCGCGGCCGACGTGCGGTTCGATCCGGCGACGATCGACGTGGATGAAATCTCTGAAGTGATTGCGGACGAAGGGTATACAGCGTTCGTCGCGTAGCTCGGTCCGGTAGGGTGGTACCATGCGTGCATGTGCGGGGTAGCTCAATCAGCGAGCGCGGTGATCCAACGCATCGCGTGACCCACATCATGGAGCTACCTACATGCATCGTTCACTTCGTTTTCTCCCGGCGTTCGCGGCGCTGCTGTCCGCCGGCGCCTGCGCGTCGCTGAGCAAGAAGGAAAATGGCGCCATCATCGGCGCCACCGCTGGCGTCGCCGCTGGTGCCGCGATCGGCTCGGCGAGTGGGTCCACCGCCAAGGGCGCGATCATCGGCGCCGCGGTCGGTGGCACGGCCGGCGCGGTCATCGGCCATCAGATGGATCAGCAGGCGAAGGAGATCAAGCAGAACATCCCGGGCGCGGTCGTCGAGCGCGTTGGGGAAGGCCTGCAGGTCACGTTCGAGTCCGGCCTCCTGTTCGACTACGACTCCGACGTGCTACGCGCGCCGGCCAGGGACAACCTCGCGACGCTCGCCGCGAGCCTGGACAAGTATCCCGGCACGAACGTCGTCATCGTTGGCCACACCGACAGCAAGGGCAGCGACGAGTACAACATGACGCTCTCGCAGCGTCGCGCCGCCGCGGCGTCGAGCTATCTCGCCACGAAGGGCGTGACGAGTGCGCGCCTGAGCGCCGTGGGGCGCGGTGAGGTCGAGCCGGTCGCGAGCAACGATACCGACGCCGGCCGCCAAGCGAACCGCCGAGTGGAAATCGCGATCTACGCGAACGACCAGCTCAAGGCGCAGGCGCAGAGGCAGGGACAGTGAGAGCGGTCGGGCGGTAAGGCAGTCGAGCGGTCGGGCGGGAAAAACTGCGCAGGGCACACCGAATCGGTGTCGGTGCGCCCTTCGTCGTTGAACTCACCGCTTGGCCGTTCAGCCGACGGAAGTGAGCTCCTTCGACCGGTCGACCGCCCGACCGCCCGGCTGCCCGACCGTCCGACCGCCCTTTTCTCCCATGATTCCCACGATCCCCTGCTCCAGCCACTCGTGCTCGCCCGCCAACACGCTCTGCGCGACCTTGTAGAGTGCCTTGTCGTTGTTGCCGTAGAACCGGTCGAAGTTGACCTTGATGCGCTGGCGCGCTTCGCGGCAGAACAGATCCGCCAGCTCGATGGCTTCGCGATTGCCCTGCCGCGCGAGCATCTCGGCGCGCACGCACGCGGCGGTCATTGCGAACAGGTCCGCACCGATGTCCACGCCCCGGAAGAGCACCATCTGTCGGCGCTCGAGCTTCGGGCCGAAGCGCGCCATCGCGTGGAACAGCATGCGGCCGAGGTGGCGCGTGTGTCGCTCCGCCCAGCGGAGATGCTTGCCGAGCTTCCCAAACTCGCCATAGGCCACCGGCAGGTCACCGCGCCCGAACCAGCGCGCGAGGTACCACCCCGGATAGAACTTCATCACGCGGCCAAGTGCGGAGATCTTCTCCCGCTTCGTGGCGCCCTTGTCCACGAGGGCGAAGGCCGTCTTGAAGTGATGGTCTACCGCTTCGCGCGCGATGAACAGCCGCATCACCTCCGACGTCCCCTCGAAGATCAAATTGATGCGGAAGTCGCGCATGGCGCGCTCCACCGGGATCGGCATCTCGCCGCGCCCGCGGAGCGAGTCGGCGGTCTCGTAACCCCGGCCGCCGCGGATCTGGAGCGTGTCGTCCACGATGCGCCAGCCGGTCTCGGTGTTCCACATCTTCGCGATCGCGGCCTCGAGCCGGATGTCGTAGTGCCCGCGCTCCGACAGCGCGACCGTCAGCTCCGCCACCGACTCCATGGCAAAGGTGTTGGCCGCCATGAGGGCGATCTTCTGCGCGATCGCCTCGTGCTTGCCGATCGGCTGACCCCACTGCACACGCTCGTTCGCCCAGTGACGCGCCACCTGGAGCATCGCCTTGCCGCCGCCGGCGCAGCTGGCCGGCAGCGTCAGTCGTCCCGTGTTGAGCGTGATCAGCGCGAGCTTGAGCCCCTTCCCTTCACCCCAGAGGATATTCTCGCTGGGCACGCGCACGTTCGTGAAACGGATGACGCCGTTCTCGATCGCCTTGAGCCCCATGAAGCGCGAGCGATGCACGATCTCCACACCGGGCGCCTTGGCCTCGACGATGAACGCGGTGATCTTTCTGGAGCTCCGCCCTGCGCTCGTCGCGTCAGGAGTTCTCGCCATCACCACGAGCAACTCGGCACGCGTGCCGTTGGTGCACCAGAGCTTCTCGCCGTTCAGCGTCCAGTACTTGCCGTCCTCGCTCCGCGTGGCGCTGGTCCGCAGGTTGGCCGGATCCGAGCCGGCGTCCACCTCGGTGAGGGCGAACGCCGAGATGGCGCCCTTGGCGAGGCGCGGGAAGAAGCGCTGCTTCTGCTCCGGCGTTCCGAAGAGTTTGAGAGGCTGTGGTAATCCAATGGATTGGTGCGCCGACAGCAGCGCCGTGAGCGACCCATCCTTGCTCGTCACCATCGCCATGGCGCGGGTGTAGCTGGCGTAGGAGAGGCCAAGCCCCCCGTACTCGGTGGGGATCTTGATCCCGAAGGCGCCCATCTCGCGCAGCTCCTGCACGTAGTCTTCCGGGATCTCGCCAGTGCGGTCGATCATGTCGGAGTCGACGCGCTCGAGAAAGGCGCGGAGCTTCGCGAAGAACGGGGCGGCCCGCGCCTCTTCGGCGGGGTCGGACTTGACCGGGTGCGGGTGGATCAGGTCCAGCC
>JALYXJ010000099.1 GCA_030947165.1 Gemmatimonadota bacterium | reverse complement strand
GGCCGCCGGTGCGCCGGAAGGCCATGGTGTAGTCCTGCGAGAGATTGCGGGCCACGACATTGTTGTACTGATCGAACAGTCCGATCACCTGACGCGCATCGTCGAGGTCGGTGTAGTGCGTCGCGGTGACACGCGCCCACCGCCCGCCGGACACGATTGCGTCGAGGGAGAGGGCATCGTGCTCCGTGAACTTGTACTCGGAGCGCAATGTCACGTTCTGCGACCTCGGCTCTGCCTCCCCGCCGAACCTCGACTCGACGAACACCGGCACGGTCGTGACGAGATTCGTGCGGTCCGACTTGCCCGTGAGATCCCGGCTGTCGCGGAAGAAGTTGCCGGAGAGAAACAGCGTCAGGGGACCCGACTGCTTCCCGACGTTGCCCGACATGTTGGCCAGTCCGGTGGTCCCGGTGCCGGCGGTGAAGCCGCCGCTGAGCCCTGCCTCCGCCTCCTGATTCAACACGATGTTGATGATGCCGGCCGTCCCTTCTGGGTCGTTCTTCGCCGACGGGTTAGTCGCCACCTCGACGTTCTTCACCGCGCTCGCCGGCAGCTGCGCAAGGAAGTTTCCCAGCTGCTCGCCCTTGAGCGGCGACGAGCGCCCGTTGATCTGCACGACCACATTCTGATTGCCGCGCAGGCTCACGTTGTTCGTCCCATCCACCTCTACCGAAGGCACGCTCCGCAGGACGTCGATGGCCGTGCCGCCGCTCGCCGTCGTCAGGTTCTTGGTGGAGTAGGTGGTACGGTCGGGGGCGAGCGCGACCTCCTCCCGCTCGGCCACCACCAGCTGTCCCTCGAGCTGCGCGGCAACCTGGGACAACGTCAGCGCGCCCAGCTCCACCACCGCCTGCTCGGGCGAGACGACGATGCCGCCGCGCACGAGCGGCGCGTACCCCAGCGCACGCACGCGCAGCGTGTACCGGCCCGGCGTGAGACCATCGACCTTGAAGGTGCCGTCGGCGCGGGGCAGGGCGCCCCCGGCGAAGCTGGTATCCGCTCCTCCCGCGCGACGCACGGTGATGGAGCCCGCGGCCACGGCCCGCGCGCTACCCGCCTCGACGAGAGTTCCGCGAATCTCACCCGCGCCATTCGGCGCGCGGGGAGGAGTCGCGGCCGCGGCCTGAGCGACCGCGTGACGCGCACCGCAAACGAGGATGATCGCGCTCAGGGCGACGAGGTACCGCGGCGGAGCGAACATGGGCGGGGCGTGGAAAGATGTGGTGTCCAGGTGACCGTGCCACCTTTAGACGGCACGAACCAGGAAAGCGTTGCGTGAGTCTTCCGGCATCGGTTCGGTATCTTGATACTGGATGCCACTCGTCACGGATTTGTTACCACTCGTCCCTCGGCGCCCGCCGAGCCACGGTATTGGCATGCAGCGGGTTCATGCCGCGCTCGTCGCGCCGACGCTCGCGCTCGCCATCGGGACCTGTCCCGTGCTTCTACTTCGCGCTCGGCACACAGAATCAGGATGCGCGCGGGATGATGCTCGACGGAGAAGCGACGCTGCTGGTCTCCGGATTCTACGCCGCGGGAGGACTGGCCGACCTCTACGACGTGATGGCGCGGCGCACGCGGATCGAGACGCCATCCGAGCTCGACACGCTCCTGTCGCCGCGGAGCCGGCTGATGCAGCGGTTGGCGAATTGGTCGAGGGTGGCGTTCTAGAGCGTACTGCGGTGGCACTCGCTCTACTTTCGCACCAGCCGATACACCGTCCCACTCCCGCTCAGCACGTAGAGCTCCCCCGCTGCATCCTCGCCGAACGAGAGCACGTTGCCCAGCGCCCCGACGTCCCAGCTCGTGGACGTGAACCCGCCCGCGACGCTTCCCGTCAGGCTGGCGAGGAACGCAGTGCAGTAGTCCGAGTAAAAGTAGTGACCGCTCACTTCGGGCAGTGCTGCGCCGCGATACACGAAGCCGCCCGTGATCGAGCAGCCGCGCGAATGATCGTACTCGAACACCGGCAGCCGGAAGTTCGTCGAGGAGCACGTGGCACTGGCGGGGTAGCAGTGCGTTCCCTCCATCACGTTCCAGCCGTAGTTGATCCCGCCCGCGGTGGAGGACGCGACGTCGATCTCCTCGTAGGCGTTCTGACCGACGTCGGCGATGAAGAGATCGGAGCCGGCCGCGGTGGGATGACGGTCGAAGGCGTAGCGCCACGGGTTGCGCAGCCCGTATGCCCAGATCTCGCCACGCCGCCCAGCCTGGCTCACGAACGGATTGTTGGCGGGAATGGTGTAGGGCAGGGTGCGTACGTCGAGTCGCAGGAGCTTGCCGAGCAGCACGTTGAGATTCTGCGCGTTGCCGCTCGGGTCACCGCTGCCGCCGCCATCCCCGGTGCCGGCATACAGAAAGCCGTCGGGGCCGAAGGCGAGCAGACCACCGTTGTGGTTGCTGGCGCCCGGGTGCGCGATCGTGATTACCGGGGTGGGTGTCGGGCTCGCGACGTCGGCACCCACGGTGCCGCCGAAACGCTCGATCGCAATGTCACCATTCCCGTTGGTGAAGTACACGAAGAAGAAGCCGTTCGTCGCGTAGGCGGGATCGAACGCCATGCTCAGGAGCCCACGCTCGCCACCGTAGGCCACGCGCGCCGAGATGTCGAGGAAGGGCGTCGCGAGCAGCTGCCCCGCTTTCACGATGCGAATCCGACCCGGCTGGTCCACGATGAACAGGCGCGTGTCGCCAGCGGGTGCCGTGAGATACACGGGACTCGTGAGCCCCGTGGCGATCGACTGAACGGCCAGCTGGAAGTTGGGGTCGATCTCCGGGGCGCTCGACGAGCTGCAGCGCGTGCCGCCGACGAGCAGCGTGACGACGACAAGCAGTGCTCGAGTCATCACGCTGCTACCTGGAGCCTCACGGCCATCCGCTCACCGCGATGGCGTTACATCCATGGCTCGTCCTTCGACGGGCCATAGATGGACGGCACCTTTCCACCCGCCATCCGCAGATACACCGACACTTGCCCGCGATGATGGATGTGGTCGAGCAGCATGAACCACATCATGTCGATGATGGGAACGTCGCCGATCTGCTTCGGACCCGTGAAGAAGGTGACCGTCTCGGTGAGCCGCGCGTCGGGCGTGTTCTCGATTGCCTGGAGTACCGCGTGGTTGGTGGCCTCGAAGTTGGAAAGGACTTCGGAGAACGTCGCCGGCGCAGGGGGGAACTTCGGCGGCCACTGCCAGTTGTTCGTGAGCGCGGCGGCAATCGCCCCCTGCTCGATCGTGAAGGTGTGGACGATCTCCCGCGCGCACGGCGACGTCTCGTGCGGGCGGACCTCGGTGTCTACCTCCGCTAACGCCTTCAGCACGCGGCGCGTCGTGGCGCTCTCGCGCTTGAACACCTCCAGGAACTGCTGCTTCGCGTTCGACGACCCCATGGACCGCTGGGCTGTGCCTGACAGCGTGGGGGACGAGGTATTGCCCCTGGTCTGCTCCATGCGCGTAACCTCCGGTGAGTAGGAAAGGTGGATCCCGGCACGCGCCACGATCTCGGCGGTGCTCGAGCGGCATGACATCTGGTTGAAGCGTGACTTACCGGATCGGCGTTCCCGCCGGTCTCGAGCTGCTCGGCGGATCGATCTCCGCCGCCACGATCACTTCCTCGTCGTCGTCGTCGTCGTCGCTCGGCCGAGGATCGAACGCATGGCGCAGCTCGTGGGCGATCTCCTTGTGCGTTCGATAGAAGTAGAGGCCCATCGCTGCCGCGGCCAGCAGGTTGCCCACCATGATCGGCAGCCACGCGTTCCGCTGAAGCGGCGACCATTCGCCGAGGAAAGCGACCAGCCCGTAGATCCCGATCTCGGTGGCCGCAAAGAGGATCGCGAAGCCGAGCAGGATTGACGGCTCCTGACGAGCCACGTGCACGATCAGCGACGCGACGAGGCCCACGAACATGAACGCGGTGAAGTGGAACACCGTGTACACGAGCACGAAGGTCAGCGTCCCCTGATCCGGCGTCACGTCACCGAAGACGCTCAGCAGGCCGCGGCCCAGCGTGGCCGGGGTGAAGAAGGGATGACCACCGATGACGTCGAGGATGCCGAACCACGCGGCGATCACGGCCGCTCCGAAGAGCCCGGCGATCACACCTTCCTTGAGCATCGGATGCGGGATGTCGGCGAAGCCATGGTAGCCGTCGTACACCCACTTGGCGTTCCGCCGCCAGGCCACGAAGGCCAGCATCAGCCCCACCAGGAGCGGCACCCAGAGGCCGGACTCGCCGCTCATGTACTGCGTGGCGGCAGCCGGCACCATCAGCAGGGCCAGACAGCCGGCCGCGACGGTCGCTGTCGACGGGATGAGCAATCCGATGGCGCACAGGACTTCCACGAGGCCGATGACGATGCGGATCCCTGAGGGGAATCCCTGCATCGCCGCTGCCTGGAACCCGACCGGTGCCGTGCCGAGCACCTTTGGTATCCCGGCGAGGAGGAACACTCCAGCGAGGATGACGCTGAGTGTCCAGACGACGAAATCGTTGACCGCACGCGCTCTTTGCATGAGCCGCCTCCTGTTGGCGTCGGGGCTCGTCCTCCCATATATAGAGGCGCCCGTCGGGGTGTCAAATTGGATGTCCGTCCGGGGATGACACTGGGTACCGCATGGAACCGTCCGCGCAGCCCCCTGTCACTCTCGAGGGGTGGTACGCTTCTCATCAGGCGTTCACGATCCGGCGACATGCGCTGCGGACCCAACCGCGCGCCGCGCTGAAGGCCGCGCGGGCAACCGCCGCCGACGTCCTCTCCGCCGCATGCGCTCCCACGTCGTCCGACGAAGGCTGGAGCGCCGTGGTACAGCTCGTCGGGTCGCTCGCCAACGTCCTGTTCGTCCACTTCCGCCCCAGCCTCGACGCGCTGGCGGCCGTTGAGGAGGAGGTCGCGCGCCTGCCCCTGCTCGAGTGCTTCGATCGCGCCTTCGCCTTCCTCAGTGTCACCGAGGTGGGTCTCTATCACCTCCCCGAAGCGCCACACAACGAGCCGGATCACGCGGAGCGCCTGCGTGCCGAACGCGAGAGCGAGCACACGCAGCGTCGGCTGTATCCCGCGCTGCCTGCGGACATGCCATTCGTCAGCTTCTATCCCACGTCCAAGCGGCGTGACAACGGTCAGAACTGGTACACCCTCCCGCTCAAGGAACGCTCCGCGCTCATGCGGAGCCATGGCCTCACCGGGCGGCGGCACGCCGGCGAGGTGCGTCAGATCATCACCGGCGTCATCGGCTTCGACCGCTGGGAGTGGGGCGTCACGCTGTTCGCGGCCGATCCGCTCGCGCTGAAGCGCGTCGTGACCGACATGCGGTACGACGAGACGAGCGCCAAGTACGCGGACTTCGGCGACTTCTTCGTCGGCCGCGTCGTGGACCCGCGCGCGTGGGCGCTCAGCGTGGGCGGGGCGAGCTGACCACGACGTCGTCGGTCCGCGGCGCGTGATGACCGGCCTGACGGCCGCGCGCCCGGACGCGCTGCCGCCACCATACACCGAGCACCACGGCCGCTCCGATGAGCGGCGCGAACACCATCAGCGCGCCCGCCCAGAACATGCTGAGCGAGAGCATGTCGTCGTTCATCATCCCTGGATCAATCATCGGTGCAGAAACCGGTCGAGGTTCTTGAGGTAGTAGCCGAGCATCACCGCGGCGAGCGCGAACACGACGCTCAACGCGAGCTCGCCCCCGCTGGCCGTGCTCCGATAGCCCACATACGCCCACGCCGCGAAGCCCAGGCAGAAGCAGATGGCGGTACCGATGAGGAATCGGTGGAATGGGATCATGTGATCGCTCCCGCCACGAGGGCGCCGAGGAGAAGAGGCAGGTACGCCAGGGTGGCGAGAAAGAGGCGCCGCGCGCGGATCCGCGTCGGTGCCCGCGCGCCCGCCACCGCCAGGGCGATGAGCGCCCCCGAGAGCGCGAGGGCCAGCACGAAATACGGCCAACCGGCCATCGCCAGCAGCACCGGAGCGAGACTGATCGGCAGCAGCGCGGACGCATCCAGCGCCGCCTGACGGAAGGTCGCACTCCCCTCGGCGTCATCGACGCTCATCATGCGCAGGCCGGCCCGTGCATAATCGTCCCGGTGGATCCAGCTCAGCGCGAGCACGTGCGGAAGCTGCCAGAGAAACATGATGGAGAAGAGCACCGCCGGCCGCGCGTCGAGCGGTGCGCCGGCCGCCGTCCACCCACCCACGATCGGAAGCGCACCAGGTATCGCGCCGACGAGTGTGGCGAGCGACGTCTTCCGCTTGAGCGGCGTATACACGAAGACGTAGACCGCGAGCGTGGCGACCGCGAGCAGCGCCGTCGTGGCGTTCACGAACAGCAACAGCTCCAAGGCGCCGAGGGCGCTGATCGTCCACGCGAAGCTCCATGCGGTGACGAGGGTGATCCGGCCCGACGGCAACGGCCGGTGGGCCGTACGATGCATCAGCGCGTCCACGTCGCGCTCCACCACCATGTTGAGCGCGCTCGTGCCTCCGGCCACGAGCGAGGTGCCAAGCAGCGCGTGAAGCAGCACCCATCCGGTCGCCGCCGGGGACGAGGCCGGATACTGGCCCGGCGGCAGGGCGTGCAAGCCCAGCGCGTACCCCGCCGCGGCGGTGATCGCGACGAGCAGCACGATCCTCGGCTTCGTCAGCGCGAAGAGATCCGCTGGAGACACGGCGCCGCGCCTCATCAGCGGAAGTGCTCCTGCAGCACGGCCGTGACGAAGATGATGCAGAAGGGAATCGGCGCGATCGCGAGCAGCCGCAGGCGACCCTTCTCGAACCGGAGATGCATGTAGTAAAGGGCGACGAGCAGCGCCTTCCACAGCGCGAGGGCAATGAGGAGCAGGATGAGGATCGTCTTGCTCCACGGCAGGAAGGCGATGGTCAGCTCGAGCGCGGTGAGCGCGCCGAGCCCGACCCAGATGCCGATGTAGTGGGGACGCTTGTGCTTCGCGTGCGGTGCGGGCGGAGAGCTGGAAACGGTCATGACGGAAACCTCGCGAGCAACGAGCCCTGGGCTCGCACTAGATGAGGTAGACGATCGTGAACAGGATGATCCAGACGAGGTCGACGAAATGCCAGTACAACCCGATCACCTCGACGCCCCGATGATCGCGCGACGAGTACTTCCCGCGGAACGCCTTCCAGGTGACGAAGGAGAGGCAGATCACCCCCATCGAGACGTGGAAGCCGTGGAAGCCGGTCATCGTGTAGAAGGTCGAGCCATACAGGCCGGCCGCCGCGGTGAACCCCTTCTCGATCAGGTGCGTGTACTCGTAGGCCTGGACTCCCACGAACGTGGCACCGATGAGCGTGGTGGCAAGCAGCCAGAGGCGGAGGCCGCGCTGGTCGTCGTCTTCCGCGGCGGCGAACGCCTTCACCATCGTCACGCTGCTGCAGATGAGCAGGAAGGTGTTGACCGCGGTCACCGGGACGTTCAGCACCTTCCCCGGCGGCGCCCACTGCTCTGGATGCGCGACGCGCAGGATGATATAGGTGCCGATGAGCGCCGTGAAGAACATCACCTCGGACGCGAGGAAGACCCACATCGCCACCTTCTCGCTGTACACGCCCGTGCCGGCCTCGCGGTCGGGCGGGGGCTGCATCACGTCGTGCACGAGAGCAACGGAGTGTGCCATGGCGTGCTCCCTGTTAGGTGTTTGGTGACCGCCGCGGCGGCGACGGCATCAGCGGAATGTGCGGCACGGCCGGAACGCGTCCCGGTCCGGACGAGGGGGGAAGCTGCCGGTCCTGCGGCAGATAATCCTCCTCCACCAGCGGGGAACTGTACTCGTACGGTCCACGATACACGGTCGGGACCCTGGCGAAGTTCCCATGGGGCGGCGGGGAGGGCAGCGTCCATTCCAGTCCGTTGTCCAGCCACGGATTGTTGCCCGCCGGCGCGCCGCGAAACCAGCTGATGATGAAGTTCGCGGCGAAGATGAACTGCGACGCGAAAAGAATGAACGCGCTGATCGAGATGAACGTGTTCAGCGGCTGAACCTTGTGCAGGAACTCGTACTGATTGGGGTCGTACAACCGCCGCATGTGCCCCTGCAGCCCGAGCTGATGCATCGGGAAGAAGACGCAGTTGTAGAACACGAAGGTGAGCCAGAAGTGCACGCGGCCCCAGCGCGGGCTCATCAATCGTCCGAACATCTTCGGATACCAGTAGGTGATGGCGGCGAAGATGGCGAACAGGCTTCCGCCGAACAGCACGTAGTGCAGGTGGGCGACGATGAAGTAGGTGTCGTGGATGTAGACGTCCACCGGGGCCGCGGCCATGAACACGCCGCTCAACCCGCCGATCACGAACATCGCCACGAACGCGATGGCGTGCAGCATCGGGACGTGGAAGGTGATGTTCCCCTCCCACATGGTCCCGAGCCAGTTGAACACCTTGATCGCCGACGGCACAGAGATCAGGAGCGTGGAGACCATGAATGCGGTGCCCATGGTCGGGTTCATCCCGCTCATGAACATGTGGTGGCCCCATACCCCCCAGCCAAGGAAGCCGATGGCGATGATCGCGAGCACCATCGACGTGTAGCCGAAGATCGGCTTGCGTGCGCCGTTGGCGATGATGTCCGACGCCATCCCCATCGCGGGCAGGATGAGGATATAGACCTCGGGATGCCCGAAGAACCAGAAGAGATGCTGCCACAGCAGGGGTTGACCTCCCGCCGCCGGCGCGAAGAAGTGGGTGCCGATGGTCTGGTCGAACAGCAGCATGATCACGGCCCCGGACAGCACCGGGATGGCGAGCAGGACCAGCCACGCCGTCACGAACAGCGACCAGATGCTGAGCGGCATCCGGAACCAGAGCATCCCCGGCGCGCGCAGTTGAATGATCGTCGTGATGTAGTTGACCGCACCAAGGATCGACGACAGGCCGAGGATGATCAGGCTGGCGCACCAGAGCTTCTGCCCCATGCTCACGCCGGTGTACTCGGGGTTGGCGCTGAGCGGGGCATACGACGTCCATCCGGCCGCGGCGTGCCCTCCCTCCACGAAGAATCCGGCGAGCATGAGCAGCCCGGCTGGTACGGCCGTCCAGAACGACGCCATGTTCAGCCGCGGAAACGCCATGTCCTCCGCGCCGATCTTCAGCGGGATGAGGTAGTTGCCGAACACCCCGACCAGCAGCGGCATGATGGCGAAGAACACCATGAACGTGCCGTGCATCGTGACGAGCGAGTTGTAGAACTCGGGCAGGATCACCCCGCTCGCCGCCATGCCCTCCGGCAGCACGCCGCCCCCCGGCACCGGCCGTCCGGGAAAGCCGAGCTGCCAGCGCATCAGCATCGCCAGCGTGCCGCCGCAGAGCAGGAAGAAGAGGCTCATCAGCAGGAACTGGATGCCGATGATCTTGTGATCGGTGGAGAAGATGTACTTCCGGAGAAACGTCCGGTCGTCATGATGAACGTGGTCGCCCTCGTAGGCGAAGCCGCTTGCAGATCCCGTTGCCGTGGTTGCCATGGATGTCCTCAGATGCGTCAACGAGTTGCGGCGGCGGTGCGCGCGCGCTCCGCCGCCCAGCGGTCGTAGTCCTGCTGCGTGTGCACCGTCACCACGGCGCGCATGCGGTAGTGCCCCAGCCCGCAGAGCTCCGCGCAGCCGAGCTCGAAGGTCCCCACCTTGGTGGGCTGGAACCACACGGGGATGTGCATGCCCGGCACCGCGTCCTGCTTGATACGGAAGGGCGGCACGTAGAACGAGTGGATCACGTCCTCCGACTCGAGCGTGGCGGCGACGGGACGGTTCACCACGAGATGGAGCTGGCTGCGCACGGTGAAGTCGTCGGGTGTGCCGATCTTGCCGTCAGCCCCCGGATAGGTGATGTGCCACTCGAACTGCTTGGCCGTAATGAGCATCGGGTACGAGCCGGGGGGCGCACTGTCCCGTCCCTTGATGCGGTGCCACCCGCCGGCGCTCGCCAGGCCGATCCACACCACGACCACCGCGGTCACGCTCGTCCAGATGATCTCCGCCCGCGTGCTGCCGTGGGTATACGTCGCGCGGCGACCGGGCTGCCGGCGGTACTTCACCAGAAACCAGACGAGCGCCACCTCGACGAGAATGAACGCAAGCCCGGTGATGGCGAGAATGGTGTTGTACAGCCAGTCGATCTCGTCGACGAAGGTCGACGCACCGGGCGGCAGCAGCCAGCTGAAGAAGTCGGACATCTCACGCCTTGGGAGTGAAGTTGAAGTCCGTGGTCTTGGTCTCGCCCTTGCCCACCGTCACGTTGGCCGTCTGGGTGCCCAGCTTCTCGTGCCACGCCTCGATCGTGTACGTGCCCGGGGGGAGCCCCTTGATGGAGAACTTCCCATCCGGCGACGACACCGCATAGAAGGGATGCGACAGCACGCCGGCGTGCGCCTGCATCCAGCCGTGCACGTTGCACTGGAAGGGCACCATCACCTCCTCCTTGTCGAAGGTGCGCGTGGTCGTCATCCCCGCCGACGGCTGGCTGATGTTGAAACCGCGGTTCACGTGCGGGACGGCCTTGATGTTGTGGAGCAGGGGATCGTCGTTCTTGATCTCCAGCTTCTGCCCGACCTGCAGGCCGAACACGCGCGGGTGATACTCGCATCCCCGCTGATCGATCACCGCCGGCGTGCTCGGTGGCGCGTACGTCGCACCAGCTGGCAGCCCGCTCTTGACATACACGAATGCGTTGCCCAGGCCGCCGTTGCTCACGACGTACTGTGAATCGATCGGGTTGCCGGTGTACTTCGCCTTGCACGCCGGCTCCTCGGACATGTCCACGGTCGGATTGGTCGGCGCGGTCCCCGTGAAATGCACGGTGCCGCTCACCACGCCGTCGCCGGACGGACCGGTGGAGGCTGTCGCGGCGGGGGCGCCGGCGGCGGGAGTTGCGCCGGCGTCGGCCGCCTTGCTGTCGCTCTTCCCGCACGAAACAGTCAGTGCGAAGATGCACAGGAGTGCTCGCTTCATCGTTCAGCCCTCTCTCTCGGGTTGGCCAGTCCTCGAATCGCTGCGCTGCGCTCGTGTGATGAGCAGCATGCCGAGACCGGCGGTGAGGAGTACGGTGATCGCCGGCACCGCGTAGACGCGGGCCGGAGTCGGGACATCGAGGTGGATCGCGTACCAGGTGCTCACGGCGCTCCGCACGTCGTCCTCGCCGTTGGAGCCGTCGGCGACGAAGATCGCCAGGGGCACCGCCGCTCCAGCCTTCAGCTGCGGTCCGTGCGTGGTGTCGCGGGTGCGGAGCGACCGCACGAGCTGCAGCCGCCATTGGCCGGCGTCGTACCGCGCCGCGTGGCTCACCGAGTCGGCGTCGGCGGCGCTCGGCGCAAAGGTGCCGAGTCCGGTGGACGAACCCACCTCCACCCGGTCCGGCGCGCTCGTCCACCGCCAGAGCTGTACGGGGCGTCGCGTGCTGCCGCCGAGGAAATACGGTCGCTCCGTGTCGTCGTCGGACTGCATCGGCCACTGCACGATGAGCCGGTCCGGCCCCTGC
>JALYXJ010000097.1 GCA_030947165.1 Gemmatimonadota bacterium | reverse complement strand
CGACGGACGCGTGTACACACCACTCCGAGACGGGCGCGGCGAATGGCCGGACGAGTCCTTCGGCGACGACACTGTGGAACTGCTGGGCGTGCGGGCTCGGGTGATCCGCCTCGGGGCGCTCATCAGTGACAAATCCGTCGCCCGCGAGGATCCGTCGACCACCGCCAAGGACCGCGCCGACTTGCGGAGCCTGGTCCGTCCAACCTAGCCTCCTCCGCAGCCCCGCCTAATTAGACGACGCGCTCACGCTGACAATGATCCTTTGCGAGAACCGTGAACGCTGAGCGCCCGAGCCGGACCGCGCACCTCGTCGCCCTCGGCCGCGCTGTCGCCGACGCCGGCCTCTCGCACGTCCCCGATTTCCATGACCCGACGGCGCGCGTCTTTCTGAGCGAGAAAGGAAAGCGGAGTCTCGCCAAGACCGAGGGTGCAGCTCGAAACGGAAAGCGTGGTATCGAGCTCGAGATGGCGCGTGTGATGGCCGACCTGATGGCCCTTCGCACCGCGGCCATCGACACGGCCGTCCGCGACGCAATTGCCAATGGTGCGACGCAGCTCGTCATCCTCGGCGCCGGTTACGACGGGCGCGCCTGGCGCATGCCCGAGCTGGCTGGTGCGAAAGTCTTCGAGGTCGATCATCCAGCCACGCAGGGCGACAAGCGCACGCGTCTGGCGGAGCTGCCTCCGAGCACCGGAAGCGTCAGCTTCGTCTCGATCGACTTTCAGCACGAGTCGCTCGACCATGCCCTGGACTGGGCCGGACACGATCGCTCCTCGCCAACCTGCTGGATCTGGGAAGGCGTGGTCATGTACCTCACTCGCGACGTGATGCGCGCGACGCTCGCCGGCATCGCCGGCCGGAGTGCGCCCGGGTCGACCCTGATCGTGAACTACCACACCGTTCATCGCGGGTTATTTGCGCGCCTGATGTTCCGGTTGATCGGCGAGCCGCAGATCAGCGCCTGGACGCGCGAGGAGATGGGCGCTGACCTGCGGTCCGTTGGATTCGACGTCTGCGAGGATTCCGGCATGGCCGACTGGAACGACCGGTTCGCGGAGGGCAGAGCGAAGGTCGCGCGGGGGTTCTACATGCGAATCGCGATCGCGCGGAGCTAGGGTGCGGAGCGAGAGTACCTTTCGTGCTCGCATGGTCCACGAATAGAAGGAGCACAGGAACCATGATCACACTCTCCCCCACCGTCCTCGAAGGCCACGGCGTCCGCCTCGAGCCGCTCGCGCCCACGCATCGTGAGGCGCTCGCCGCTGCGGCGGCCGACGGGCGTCTCTGGGAGCTCTGGTACACCGCCGTCCCCGAGCCGGCGAAGACGGCCACGTACATCGAGGACGCGCTCAAGAACCAGGACGCCGGCACCATGCTCCCGTGGGCCGTTCGTGAGCTGACGACAAACGAGATCGTCGGAAGCACGAGGTACCACGACATCGTGGCGCCGATCAACCGCGTCGAGATCGGCTACACCTGGTATGCGGCGCACTGGCAACGCAGCCACGTCAACACCGCCTGCAAGCTCCTCCTCCTCGGCCACGCGTTCGACACGGTTGGCTGCGACGTGGTAGGACTGCGGACGGACAACTTCAACTTCGCGTCGCAGAAGGCGATCGCCGCCCTCGGGGCGAAGAAGGATGGCGTAATCCGTCATCACCAGGCGCGCCGAGATGGGACAGCCCGCGACTCGGTGATGTTCAGCATCGTCGCTGCGGAGTGGCGGGACGTGAAGCGACATCTCGTGACGCGTCTCGCACGCCATGGTGGCGTCCCGCCGGTCGAGGGAGACGGTTGACGCGCGCGCGCCGCGACCGCGGCCTCGAGCTCATCGCAGCGTTCAAGCTGTTCAAGGCACTGCTGCTCATCCTCGCGGGTGCCGGCGCGTTGTCGCTGCTGCGCGCCGAGACGGCGACGGAGGTGCGGGAGTGGCTCGCCGAGCTCACGGTCGGCCGAGGGCAGCAGCTCGTCGAGCGGGCGCTCGGGCTGCTCAACGTCGCCTCGCCAAAGCGGATCACGGAGCTCGGCATCGCCTCGATCGTGTACGGGCTGCTCTTCGCAACCGAGGGGATCGGGCTCTGGATGGAGAAGCGGTGGGCCGAGTATCTCACGACCATCGCCACGGCATCGCTGATCCCATTCGAGGTCTATGAGCTGTACCGCCGAATGACGGTGCCACGCCTGCTCGCGCTGGTGGTGAACATCGGCGTGGTGATGTATCTCGTCTACCGGCTGCGGCACCCGACGGCCGTGCGACGCGACCTGCGATGACGGCGGGTGACCCGCCTGGTCGTTCCCCTTACGGGCGGGTCAAAGGGGCGTAGATTCGCGACAACGTTCGCGTCCCAGTCGGTCTACACCCCTCCCCCCACCGGAAGGTAGACCATGGCTTTGCCATCGATCGGTGCCGCGTCAGCAGCCATCGTCGTGGTGCTCGCCGTCGCGGGATGCGCGCCGATCCCCGCGGTCGCCGTCGCCCGCGCACCGATCACCGTGGCGGAACTTCGCGGCACGTGGTCGGGCACCATTCGGAACGATCGCGGGGGCGACGCGGGCAGTCTCCGCCTCACGTTCGCGGACTCCGCCAGCAGGCGGACGTCGGCGCGCTCATGATGAACCAGATGATGGCTCGTGCTCCCGGCGCCCCTGCAATCGTGATCACGCGCGCGGCGGTTCCCGCCGCATCGCTCGCCGGACTCGAGGTGCGCAAGGGCAGCATCCGTGGCTGGTTCGATCCGGTGATCGATCCCCGATGCGTGTGCCTCGTCCAGATCGTGTTCGAGGGATCCGTCGACGGGACATCATGAGCGGCACGCTGGCGAGCTTCGTCATGGATCGCCCCATGGACCGGGTGATCGGGAGATGGACAGCCACGCGAGAGCCCGTGCGCACAGCCGTGCGACGCCCATGATCGAGAGCAGATCAAACCACACCGTGAGGTCTACCAATGAGAGTCAATGACGCCCTGTTGGCGGTGGCGCTCGTCGTCGGCGCGCTCCTAGACTCTCCGCGTGTCGTCACCGCGCAGGTCACCTCGAGTCCCGCCTCGTCACCGAATGCGCGGGAGATCACGGATCCGAGGTCCATCGTCTCGCTCGCCAATCGGTCGGCTCGGCCGGTCCCCATCGAGAATCTCTACTTCACGCGAAATGTCTTCGGCCCGGCATGGTCACCTGACGGACGGGAGATCGTGTTCACCACCGACATGTCGGGACGCAACAATCTCTGGAAGGTAAGCGCTGCCGGCGGCTGGCCGGTGCAGCTGATCCAGTCGGACGACGCCCAGTACGGCGCCGTGTGGTCGCCGGACGGCAAGTGGATCGTGTACCACCAGGATCGGGGCGGCAATGAGCTGTACGATCTGTACGCGATCCCGAGCGGCGGCGGCGCCATCGTGAACCTGACCAACACCCCCGACGTTCGCGAGCAGGATGCGCGCTGGGCGCCGGACGGTCGGACGCTCGCGATCTCGTACAAGCCGAAGAGCTCGACCTCCTACGACATCGCGCTGCTCGATTGGGCGACGCACGGCGTACGCAACGTCACCAGGGAGGCGACGTCGGATCGCACGTGGACCGCGGTGGCGTGGAGCGCGGACGGAAAGACCATCTACGCGAACCGCGCCGAGGTGAGCTTCACTGACGCCGACGTGTATAGCATCGACGTCGCGAGCGGCCGGACGACGAATCTGACACCGCACACTGGCAAGGTGCTGCACCTCGCATCGGGCTTGTCCCCCGACGGCAAGTCGGTCCTCGTCACCTCGAACGAAAAGGGAGGCTATCAGAACATCGCGCTCCTCGACGTTGCCACGCACAAGCTGTCCTGGGTCACCTCGGTCCAATGGGAGGCCGGCGCGGGCGACTTCTCCCCGGACGGCAAGTCGTTCACGTACGTCATCAACCAGGACGGCCGCGCCGACGCGTATCTGGTCGATCGTGCCAGCGGGCACGCCGCCAAGATCGCGATGCCCGAAGGGCTCAACTATTTCTCGGGTAATCCCATCGCCTACTCGCCCTCGGGCGATCGGCTGATCGTCGTGCATCAGAGCTCGACCGAGCCGGCGGACCTGTGGATCTACGACGTGAAGAGTCGTCGACCGACGCAGCTGACCCGCTCCGCGATCGCGAGCCTGAATGCGACGCCGTTGCCGCGATCGCAGATCGTGCACTACAAGAGCTCGGACGGTAAAATGATCAGCGCGCTGATGTGGGTGCCGTTCAACCTGAAGCGCGACGGCAGCAACCCCGCGCTCGTGCTTCCACACGGTGGACCGACCGGCCAGACCACGGACTTCTGGTGGCCCGACGTGGCCGCGCTCGTCTCTCGCGGATACATCTGTATTGCACCCAACGTGCGCGGATCCACCGGGTATGGTATCGATTTCCAGAAGGGCAACTACCAGGATCTGGGCGGGGGCGATCTGCAGGATGAAGTGGCCGCCGTCCGGTTCATGATCAACTCCGGCTACGCCGATCCCAAGAAGATCGGCATTACCGGCGGCTCGTACGGCGGGTTCATGACGCTGATGGCGATCGGCAAGACGCCGGACCTCTGGGCGGCGGCGGTGGAGCTGTACGGCATCATCGACTGGTACACGATGCTGCAGCACTCCGACCCGATCCTGCAGCAATACATCAGGAGCCTGCTCGGCGATCCGGCCAAGGATCGCGCAGTCTACGAGGCGACGTCGCCGATCAGGTACATCCATGCCGTCCGGGCGCCCCTGCTCGTGCTTCAGGGCGAGAACGACACACGTGTCCCGAAGGAAGAGGCGCAGCAGGTGGTCGATCTATTGAAGAAGGACGGCAAGGTGGTCGACGCGCACTACTATCCCGCGGAGGGTCACGGCTTCGCCAAGCGGGAGAACAACATCGACGCGATCACTCGTACGGTCGAGTGGTTCGATCGGTACGTGAAGGGAGCCAAACCCGCCGCGCCAGTGCCGTGAGACTCGTACGTGAAGAGCGCGGTTGACGCTCAGGGGGTGAGCGCCGGCCTCCGCACCACGGTGAGCTTCAATTGCGACGGGTACTGTGCGGAATGATGCACGCTGTTGTGCGCGACGAGCGACGCGGTCTCGTCGAAGTTGTTCCCACCCGTGTTCAGGTTGCGATCGAAGCGTGGGAAGTTGCTGCTCGACACCTCGATCCGGATCCGGTGGCCGGCAGCGAAGTAGTTGCTCGTCGTCATCGGCTGCAGCGCGACCTTGTACACCTTGCCCGGCTGCATCATCTCGACCGGCTTGTCGTACCCGTTGCGATATCGCACGCGCTGGATCGTCTCGTCCAGGTTGTACGCTTGCCCATCCGGCTCGACGTCGATCAGCTTGACGGTGATGTCCGTGTCCTTGCGGTCGGAGGAGACGAAGGTGGTGAACTCGATCGGCCCGCTCACCTCCATCCCGTCCGTGAGCGGCTCGGTGGTGTAGACGAGGATGTCGTTGCGCTCCTCCGAGGTTCGCTGATCGAGCGACCCGCCGCTCAAGGCGTTCGCCTGACAGCAGACGTTGCCGCCGATGGACATCACGGGGTGCATCGGATCATACGCGTAGCTGTCGGGGGCGTCCTTGGCGGGCGGTGTCGTCGTGAGCACGCCGTCGCCGTGGAGCGTGTTCGCCTTGCCACCACTCGAGAGATAGTACGTCAGCGACTGTGCGCCCTTCGGCGGCCAGCTGTCGGACGACTGCCACTTGTTGAGGCCCATCGTGTAATACCGGACCTTCGGCATCGTGTCGAGCAGCGACGAGCGCTCGCCCTTGAGGAAGATGTCGAACCAGCCGTAGGTGAGCGCGTCGTAGTCGTAGCGCGCGTCGCCGACGCTCCGCTCGCCGACGATCGTGTTCTCCGTCGCCCGCTTGTACGCGCAGTGCTGCGTGGGGGCGATGATCGCGTACTGCTGGTTGGCGACCTTGGGATCCGCCGTCTTCCGCACGTGATTGTACGTCGCCAGGTTCGGGCCAACCGAGACGTCGTACCACGACATGAACCAGAGGCCCGGGACGTTGATCTTCATGTCGTCGTGGAACAGACCGCCGCGGTACCATGCCGCGTCGTTCGGGCGGCGCTTGATCATCGCGCCGCCCGTGGCGATGCCGGCCACCGAATCGGCGTAGATGCCGTGCGGGCCGCCGTGCTCCTGGATCATGTTCGTCTCGGGGAGCGTCCAGAACGCTTTCTTCCAATCCACCGGCGCCTCATGATAGGCGAGATCGAACGACTTCGCGGCCTCGATCAGATCGGACTGCGATGTGCTCCTCGGGAACTGTGGCCGCACCTGGTTCTGCTCGCCCTCGAGCCAGTCGATGAACAGCATCTGCACCGCCCCGCCGCGATACCAGTTGCCCTGCTCGTAGTACGGCTTCACTCGGCCCACGCCGGCGCCGAAGCCCTGCGGGATGATCGTCGCCAGTCCCTTCGGTCCCTGGGCGGCGACCGCCATCTGCCATTCGGCGGTCGACGAGCAGCCGATCAGCCCGACCTTGCCATTCGACCACGGCTGCGAGGAGATCCACTTGATCTCGTCGACGCCGTCGCTGATCGGCGCGCCGAGGATGTCGTATTTCCCCTCGGAGAAAAAATGGCCGCGCTCGTTCGCGCCGACGTAGGCGTATCCGCGCTTGACGGCCGAGAGCTGCGCGGTCATGTCGGCGGGGGCGCCGAGGGCGACGTCCCAGTAGTTCATGTTGTACGGCGTGCGGACGAAGATCGCCGGCACCTTGGCCGCGCCCTTGGGGCGGTAGACGTCGAACTGCATCCGCGTGCCGTCGCGCATCGGGATCATGAGCTTGCGATCGATGACGGCGATCTCCTGCAGCGCCTTCTCGAGCGAGTCGCGCCGGGCGACGAGCAGGGTGTCGCGCTGGGCGCGCTGGGCGGCGAGCGGCGCGGCGGCCACGACGACAAGGACGGCGGCGAGGAAGTGCAGGCGGGCGCGAGGCATGGCAGTGGCGAGGGCGTGAGGTCGCGAGCGGTGGAATCGAGGATCATGGCCGTCGCGCGCGCCGACTGTCAAGACGCGGCCTGCGTTCGGCTGGATCCGTCGGCGAGAGCGAACGTGTGCGGCTATCGGCGCCAGCTCAGCGCGACCAGCTCGTCATCCGTGAGCGAGTACCACTCGGCGGGAAAGACACGCACGATGCGCACGACGCCCTCGCTCTCGAACACGAGCCTGGTGGCCGAGCGGCGGTCGTAGTCACCCCACGTGCGCTCGTATACAGTCCAACCCACCCCCTCGTGCTGGAGGTGCCGCGTCCGGCCATGCTCCCCCGTCGCCATCTCGACGCCGTCGGTCATGATCGGAACGCCTGCCGGCGGCGCAAAGCCCGCAGCAGCAGCGGCGTCGGAGTTGGGAGGGGCATGCGCGCTCGCACCGCACGCTGTGTGCCTCCATCCTTGAAAACGCGGCAATGGGCGACGACAGATGTTTGCTACCGGCGCTTCCGCTCCAAGCTGACAAGCTCGTAAGCCGAGCTTACCGCCTATAGCGAACTGCATTGCCAACGACCCTCGCGCCCGTATCATTGACCTCATGCCCCGCCCGCAATTCCTCTCCGCCGTCATCGTCTCGCTGGCCCTGCTCCCGAGCCGCCTTCCTGCCCAGGAGCGACTCGGCACCGTCCACTTCGCGACGTCGTGTGCTCCCGCGAGTGCGCCGACGTTCGACCGGGGCATCGCGCTGCTGCACTCGTTCGAGTTCGGCGCGTCCATCCGCGCCTTCAACGACGTGCTCGCCGCCGACTCCACCTGCGCGATGGCGTACTGGGGGATCGCGCTGAGCCGGTGGAGCAACCCGATGTCGGCTGGCAACCGCTCGGTGGCCGTGCTCGAGGCCGGACGTCAGGCGGCGAATGCGGCGGCGCGACTGGTTGGCCGGACCTCGTCTGGCCAGGCGATGGAACGCGAGCGCGGCTACGTCGACGCAGTTACCCAACTCTACGCCGACTACGAGCATCGCGATCAGCGCACGCGGATCGTCGCCTACGAGCGCGCCATGGCCGATCTCGTCGCGAAGCAGCCGGCCGACACCGAAGCGCGGATCTTCCACGCGATCGCCCTCGTCGCAACCGCGCCCCCGACCGACAAGACCTACGCCAATCAGATCGCCGCGGGCGCGACGCTCGAGGCGCTCTGGGCGCGGCAGCCGAATCATCCGGGGTTGGCGCACTACATCGTCCATGCGTATGACGTTCCGGCACTCGCGGGACGCGCGCAAGCCGCAGCGGCACGCTATTCGGAGATCGCGCCCTCGGCCGCGCATGCGCTGCACATGCCGTCGCACACCTTCACGCGCGTCGGCCTGTGGCAGCAGTCCATCAACACCAACCTGCGCTCCATCGCTGAGGCGAAGCGCACGGGCGCGATCGCCGAGGCCTTGCACGCGGCCGACTACGCGACCTATGCGTATCTCCAGCTTCGCCAGGACTCCTCGGCGCGGGCGATCGTGGACAGCCTGCCCGCATACTCCGCCCGCTTCGACGTGAACGCGGTGACCGGCGCCGCGCCCGGATCAGCCGGGGTATTCGCGCTGGCCGCGATTCCCGCGCGCTATGCGCTCGAGCGCCGGGATTGGGCGTCGGCCGCGTCGCTCCGTCCGGCTGCGACCGCTTTTCCGTACGCGGATGCGCTCAGCTGGTTCGCGCGCGCTCTCGGCGCGTCACGGCTGGGCAACACGGCCGACGCGCGCATCTCGATCGATTCCCTGAGCGCGATTCGGGAGCGGCTCCTCACGCAGAAGGAGCCTGACTGGGCCGAACAGGTGGCGATCGAGCGGCTGGGCGCGCAAGCGTGGCTGGAGCTCGCCGAGCGTCGCCCCGAGGACGCGGTGGCGCACATGCGGGAGGCGGCGGTGCGCGAGGATGCGACGGAGAAGAGCGCGGTGACACCCGGTCCGCTCGCGCCGGCGCACGAGCTGATGGGCGATCTGCTGATGGAGCTCGGACGACCGGCCGAGGCGCTGGCCGAGTATCGGTTGACGCTCACCAAGGAGCCGGGCCGGTATCGCGCATTGTATGGGGCGACGGCCGCGGAGCGCGCGGCGCGCGATCGGTAGCGTGGCGGGTGCGCCGCTATCCGTCGCAGCGACGCGACACCACTGTCCGGTCCAACGAGAAAGGCTAGCGTAGCGCCTCCGCGATCGCCTGCTCCACGAGGCGGGCCATGATCCGATACCCGGCCTCGGTGGGATGCACGCCATCCGTCGCGAGCTCGGGGGGCAGGCCATCCCGCGCGTCCTTCATGGCGCTGTGATAGTCCAGATAGATCGCGCCGGTCGAGGCGGCGTACCGCTTCATCCAGTCGTTCAAGGCGATAATCTTCGGCGCGGGTTGGAGTCCCGGCTTCCACGGGTAGTCGTACACCGGCAGCACCGACGACAGCACGACGCGGATGCCGTTCGCCTTCGCGATCTCCGTCATGCTCGCGACGTTGTCCTCGATCATCTCGAGGCTCGACGGCCCGGTGTTCCCCGCGATGTCGTTGGTCCCCGCGAGGATCACGACGACCTTCGGCCGCAGCGCGACGACGTCCTGCCGGAAACGCACGAGCATCTGCGGCGTGGTCTGTCCGCCGATGCCGCGGCCGATGTACGGCTTGCCCGGAAACATCGTCGGAAGCGACTTCGCCCACCCGTCGGTGATGGAGTTGCCGTAGAAGACGACGCGATTCTCCCCCGCTGCCGGCGGAGGCAGCTCGGCGTTCGCGGCGCGGTAGCGCTGGAGATTCGCCCAGTCGCTCCGCAGGCGATCGTCCGCCGCGCGCTGGGCGGCGGTCTGGGTGGGCGCCGGTGCGGGCGCGGGGGTCGTCGCGCATCCCGCGGCGATGAGCAGTACGAAGAGATGTTGTGAGCGCATGGGCCCTGATTCTACGCCGCCACGCCCGTGCGGGATAGGCCTAACGACGTAACCAAGCCCCGGACGACCGCCTCGAGCGGCGCGACGCTATCGTCCGCGCACGGCCGGCAGGATGTACCTCGGCACATCCTCGCGCTGCGTCTTCACCCCTGTCGCGTCCTGATAGTTCCCCGCGAAGGCGGTAACGACCATGTCCAGCCGCGGGATCACGATCACCACCTGCCCGCCATTGCCGCTGGCAAAGTAGGTCTGGAGCGTGTCGCCGCGGAACGGATACGCCGTCACCCACCAGAGCAGACCGTAGCTGCTCGTGCCCATCGTGAGGCGCGGGCTCGTGGCCCGCTCGATGAACGACCGGTCGAGGATGCGGCGCCCACGACGGATCGCCAGTCGGCGAGAGGTTCATGTAATAGCGACGGATGCAGAGGCCTGGCCACGAGCTCGTCGAAGAGATCGGTGAGCGGCCTCCTTGTCGCGCGCGCGATCACCCCGCCCGCGAGATTCGGCTGCACACTGCAGTACACGGCCTTCGTGCCCGGATCGCGGATCGCCTTCAGTCGGAGGGTGAACGCGTAATAGTCGCGCGTGTCGCCGTCCAGCATGGTGTTCTCGTTACCCGGCGAGTTGGGATCACTGTCGTCGCAGTCGATTCCCGACGACATGCTCAGGAAGTGCTCGAGGGTGATCGTGCGCTTTCGCGGCTCGATGTCAGCGGGGAAAGTGCCGCCGTTCATGATCGCGTACACCGGCGACGAC
This sequence comes from Gemmatimonadota bacterium, assembly GCA_030947165.1. The sequence goes on along the minus strand of JALYXJ010000097.1, from coordinate 275 downwards.
AGCGACAGTCCGCCGGCACCGGCGTGGATCGTCGCGCCGGCCAGCGTCGCGGTCATGCTCTTTCCGGCGGAGCGCGTGTCGTGCGGTGCGTCGCGGTCGAAGCCATGGAAGTATTCTTCCAGCACGAGCGTGCCGTGCCGCGCGATGAGCAGCGCGTGGATCTGCTGCGCGCTCAGGGTATCCATCGACGCGTCGATCAGCGCGCGCACGAATGCGCTGATGGTGTCGGTGGAGAGCCCGACCGACTCCAGTGTCCCCACTGGCCATCCGTCGTC
>JALYXJ010000095.1 GCA_030947165.1 Gemmatimonadota bacterium | reverse complement strand
GCAGGGGCGGGAGCCGAGGCGGCTGGCGCAGCAACCGCGGCCGGTGCGCCACCCCTGGCGCTCTGCTCGATCACGTCCGGCTTGCTCACCACGCCACCGCGTCCGGTGCCCTGCACGGTCGAGAGATCCACCTTCTGCTCGGCGGCCACGCGCTGGGCCGCGGGCGAAGCCTTCACCTGACCGCCAGTCTTCGAGCTCCCGCGCGGTGCTGACGCGGGGGCAGCGGCCGGTGCGGGCGCCTGCGGCGCGGGCGCGCTCGGAGCTGCGGCCGAAGCGGCGGCCCCTTCCTGGATCTCGCCGAGCACCTGATCGACCTTCACCACGTCGCCTTCGTTCACCGCGCGCTTCGTCAGCATGCCGTTCGAGAGCGCGGGCACCTCCACGGTGATCTTGTCCGTCTCGAGCTCGACGAGTGTATCGCCCGCGGCGACCGGCTCGCCTTCCTTCTTCAGCCAGCGGGATACGGTAGCCTCGACGATCGACTCGCCAAGGGGAGGAACCTTGATTGCAGTCATGAGCGCACGGTAGTTAGCATTCCGCGAGCAATATAACCCCAGGGCAAAGGCATGCGAGGACTCACCATCTCCGCGCACGGCGGGGTGGATCGAATCGGATATCGCGACGATCTCGCGGAGCCGCGTCTCGAGCGCGATCAGGACGTCCGGCTCCGCATGCGCGCCGCGGCCCTGAATCATCTCGATCTGTTCCTGCTCGGCGGACTGCCCGGTGTCACCATCACGCCGGGCTGGGTGCTTGGCGCCGACGGCACGGGTACGGTGGAATCGGTGGGCGCATCGGTGACGAGCGTCGCCGTCGGCGACACCGTCGTCATCAACCCGGGCATCAGCGACCGAACCTGCGAGTATTGCCGCGCCGGCGAGCAGCCGCTCTGCCCACGCTACGGAATCCTCGGCGAGCATCGACCTGGCACGATGGCCGAGCTCGTCGTCGTACCGGCGACGAACGTGCTGAAGATCGCGGGCGACGCGAACACCGCGGAGGCGGCCGCGTTCACGCTTGCGACCCTCACGGCGTACCGAATGATCGTGACGCGTGCGCAGGTGCGCGACGGCGAGCGCGTACTCATCTGGGGGATCGGCGGCGGCGTCGCTCTCGCCTGCCTGCAGATCGCCAAGCTGCTCGGCGCGCACGTGACCGTGACTTCCAGCAGCGACGACAAGCTCGCGCAGGCGCGTGCACTCGGGGCAGACGACACGATCAACCATGCGGGCGTGGACGTCGGACGCGAGGTGCGCGCCCGCACCGGGAAGCAGGGAGTCGACGTCGTGGTGGATTCGGTCGGCGAGCAGACATGGTCTCAGTCCCTCGGCGCATTGGGACGGCGTGGGCGTCTGGTGACCTGTGGCGGCACCTCCGGGCCCATGGTCACCACCGACGTGCGGAAGCTGTTCTGGAATCAGTGGAGCATTCTCGGCTCCACGATGGGCAACGACGCGGAGTTCGCGGCCGTCGTCGGGCACTTCAATGCGGGGCGACTGCGTCCCCCGATCGACCGCGCGTACCCATTGGCCGACGGACGAGCCGCCTTCGAGCGGCTCGCTGAAGGGAAGCAGTTCGGGAAGCTCGTCGTGACGATCAACTGATGCGCATCACCCTGCAGACGCGCTACAACGATTACGACCCGAGAGGGCACGTGAACAACGCCGTGTACTTCTCCTTCTTCGAGGTCGGCCGCATGCATGCGTGGACGGCCGTGGGCGGGGGCGCGGACGCCGACTTCATCCTCGCCGACGCCCACATCGCCTACCGAAGCGCGGCCATGCTCGGCGACCCGCTGGCACTCGAGATCACGACCGCAGAGGTGCGGAACAAGGCGTGGGTGTGGAGCTACCGGGTCCTGGACGCGCGCGATGACCGGTTGGTGGCCGAGGGAACGACCACCCAGGTCATGTACGACTATGCGAGCCGGCGGACCATCGCCGTCCCGGACACGCTGCGCCGCGCGCTGGTGGCGTTGTGACGACCGGCGGCGAGGGGCCGGACGCGGCAGGGGAGCATGCGCAGTTCGAGCCGGAGGAGCAGAAGCTCATTCGAGAGCGCGTTGCGGCTGGCGAGAAACCCACCTGTCCACGCGATGGCACGCCGATGACGACGCGGTCGATCGGCGGCGGCTCATTCGGTCTCGGCTACGCCCGGCGTCGCGAGTGGCTGATCTGCCCGACCTGCCGCCGCAGAGTGATCTTCGACCTCAATCGTGGAACCCGCAATTGACCGTCCCAGACTCACGGTAACGGGGCGAATCGACTAGCTTTTCCGCGTCGCGCCCGAGTCGGCGCCCACCACACCGGCCCATGCTTCTTCAAGACACCAGCGCGAACTTCGGCGACCGCCTGCAGCAGAGCTTCACGCAGGTCTTCGGTGACATCGTCCCGGCGCTGCTCGGCGCTCTCGTCATCCTGTTCGCCGGCTATCTCCTGGCGAAGGTGCTGGAGAAGCTCGTCGAGCGGTTCCTGCGCCGCATCCGGCTGAATCGGATGCTCGAACGGGGCGGCGTGATGCAGGCGGTCGAGCGCTCCGGTTCGCACCTGAATCCGATTCGCGTGCTCGCGAATCTGGTGTTCTGGCTCGTGATGTTCGCCGTCATCCTCGTCGCGGCGAATGCGCTCGGGTTGCAATCGCTCGCCAACGTCTTCTCGGAGCTGGTGAGCTACATCCCGAGCGTGATCGCGGCGATCGTGATC
>JALYXJ010000058.1 GCA_030947165.1 Gemmatimonadota bacterium | reverse complement strand
TCGCATGTCGGAGCAGCTCTCGACCCGCCTGGAGGCGCTGCACGCCGATGACCTTCTCATGACGGCGGTGCTGGAATCGCTGGAGGAGGGCGTCCTCGCACTCGACGAGCGTGGGATGGTCGTGCGGATCAATGGTCGCGCACGCACGCTGCTCAACGTGTCGGCCCCACTGCCCTTCCCTCGCGAGATTCTCCCGCGCGATCCCGTGCTACGCGCGGCGGTGGAGAACGGTCTTGCCGGTGTCGTCATCCCGCCGGAGGAAGTGTCGCTGCATGACCGCACCGTCGCCGTCGCGGCCCGCCCGCTGGCGACGGCCGGCGCCGTGGTCACCGTGCTCGACCTCACGGTGCTGCGCCGTCTGGAGACGATCCGGCGCGACTTCGTGGCGAACGTGAGCCATGAGCTCAAGACACCGCTCACGGCCGTCAGCGGATTCGCGGAGACGCTGCTCGACGACGGCATCCCGCCGGAGCAGCGCCGCCGCTTCGTGGAGACCATCCGCGACAATGCGTGGCGCATGCAGCGCATCGTGGACGATCTGCTCGACCTGTCGCGCATCGAGAGCGGCGGATGGCGCCCGAACGTGGGACGTGTGGACGTGTCAGGCGTGGTGCGCGACGTGTTCACGGCCGTGCAGTCCACCGCCGACGGGAAAGGCCTGCGGCTGGTCTCCGAGATTCCACGCGATGCCGCGATCGTGCCGGCGGATCCCACAGCCTTCCGGCAGGTCGTCAGCAATCTCGTCGAGAATGCCGTGCGGTACACGAACGATGGCAGCATCACGCTGCGCACGCGCGTGGGCGCGGCGGGCGTGTGGGTCGATGTGCGCGACACCGGCGTCGGGATCGCGCCGGAACATCTCCCCCGCATCTTCGAGCGCTTCTATCGCGTGGACAGCGGACGCTCGCGCGAGCAGGGAGGGACCGGGCTCGGGCTCGCGATCGTACGACACCTGGTCGATGCGCACGGCGGCCGTGTGGAAGCCGCGAGCGTGGTGGGACGCGGTACGACGATCAGCGTCCTCTTTCCCAATCGCATCGTCGCGTAGCGCAGCCGATCGTCCCTCGGACCCTCAGTCGGCGCGGTAGTATCGCGCCGTGCACCAGCGAACGACGAGCGCGAGACGCTCGCCCGCCGAATCGCCCGCCGCGCTCCCATGGACGGCGAGGGACGCCCGCTCGACGATGCGCTTCACCGCGGCGAGGGCCCGCTCCGGCGCGATCCCCTGCACCCGAGCGAGGTCGGCGTATTGATAGACGAGCTCCCGCAGCTCGGTGCGTGTCCCACGGGCCCGCAACACGCGATCGAGCGCCGCTTCGATGCGATCCTGGCGCGGCGTCAGTGGCTTGTCCGCGTTGGCGAGCTCGTCCTGATACGTCATGCGTCCCTCTCGGGCGGTAAGTCGCCCTGAACGATGGCGACGCGACCCGGAGTGGGCAACATGCACCCACCCCGGGCCGTATCACGATCGCGTAACGAAACGCTACCGGACCGCGAACGACACGGTGCCGAGCTGCCGGATGAGCTGCTTCGCGATGGACGGCGGAAGTGGGGCATAGTCGAGCGACGCCGCCGACTTCTCTCCATCGGTGAGCGCCCACTTCACGAAGTCGATCAACTTCTTCCCCTTTGCCGCGTCTGTCTGCGTGCGGTAGACGAGGAGCCAGGTGAACGATGAGATCGGGTACGCCCCCGCCCCGGGTGCGTTCACGATCGATACGCGATAGTCGGTGTTCGCAGGGAGCTTTGCCACGGCGCCCGCAGCCGCCGCAGTCACCGCACCGATGGTCGGCGTGACGAACTCGCCCTTCGCATTTCGGATGTCGGCGTAGGAGAGCTTGTTCTGCTTCGCGTAGGCCAGCTCGACGTAGCCGATGGAGCCAGGCAGCTGTTTCACCTGTCCGGCCACGCCTTCGTTGCCCTTGCCGCCAAGTCCGGCCGGCCACTGCACTTCCTTCCCTTTGCCGGGCTTCGCGGCCCAATCGCTACTCACGCTCGTCAGGTAGTCGGTGAAGACGTACGACGTGCCTGACCCGTCCGAGCGGTGCACCACGAGGATGTCGCTCGCCGGCAGCTTCGCGCCCGGATTGAGCGCCGCGATGCGTGGGTCGTTCCACTTCGTGATCTTGCCGAGAAAGACGTCGGCGAGCGTCGTGCCATCGAGGCGCAGCGTCTGCTTGATCTCCGGAACGTTGTATGTCACCACGACGGCGCCGAGCACGGTCGGGATGTGCATCACGGGCCCGCCCTTCGCTTTGGCCAGTTCGGCGTCGCTCATCGGCGCGTCCGTCGCGCCGAAGTCCACGGTCTGTTCCGAGAGCTGGCGAATGCCGCCGCCGGAGCCGATCGACTGATAGTTGATCTTCACGCCCGTCTTCGCGGCGTAGTCGGAAAACCACTTGCTGTAGATCGGATTCGGAAAGGTCGCGCCGGCGCCGGTCAGGTCCTGGGCGCCGAGTGGCGCGAGCGCCGCGATACCCATTGACGCCGCGACGATGAGACGGGAGAACAGTTTCACGATGATGCTCCGGAGTGGGAAGGGTCGAGCCAGCACGCGGAAGCTCGGCGTCACGGATCATGAATGCATCGCGGCGGCGTAACGGGATCGTCACGCCGCCGCGATTGATGAACAGACCGATCACCTAGAAGTTCACCACGAAGTGCGCGTAGTAGCCCTTCAGCGCGCCGTTCGGCGTCGGCGTGAGCGACAGATCGTTGCTCGTGGCCAGCGACTCCTGATAGTCCAGCGCGAGCTGCGCCTTCTGGGACAGATCCCAGAACAACCCGGCGATGAGAGTGTGATACGAGTTCGACGTGGACGGCACGAGCGCGCCCACCGGGGCGTTGTCGGTGCTCGTGCTCGGCGACACATGGTCATACCGGCCAACGAGCCCGAAGGGGGACTTCCCGGTTGCGTTCGCGAACGCCAGTGGACGGACCGTTCCGTATACCGACCAGAGACGGCCCTTGGTATCGAGGACCGTGCGCGGCAGCGTCGCGGACGCCGTGTCGCGCTCGTCGGTCCGTGTGGCGTACTGGGCCGCAACGGTGAGGCGCGGCTCGCGGACGGCGACGAGGACCCCGGCGCGGCTGCGATCCATTGCTTCGCCGACCGGCTGGATCGCCAGCGGCACGTTGCCGTTCACGTAGGTGCTGGCCTGCGCTCCCTTGTAGCCCCACAACGTGAGCGTGAGACTCTGCGCCAACGGAGCGGTCGCTGAATTCGCCAGGGGTGTCAGCGAGAGGCGCGCCGCGAAGTCCTTAAAGCGATTATTCTCGCGCGACGTATAGCCCGGGCCGTTCACGATCGTGGAGTACACCTCACCCCACTTGTTCGGCAGGGTGTACTGCGCGGCGAGGCCGGCGTCCGCGGAGGCAAAGTATCCGGCGCGCTCGACCGGAACCTGGCTCAGGTAGCGCGGCCAGAACTGCTCTTCGGCATCGATCTCGACGTTCTGGAGAATGCCGAGCCGGCCGATGAGCTGGGAACCGTTCGACGCCTTGTTGCCGTCGTACTGGAGATAGGCGTACTTGGCGCGCACGGTGTACGCGTTGGGCGTCGCCTCGCTGGTCTGGTAGACGTCCGTGGTGACGCGAATGCTCGTGTGGTCGCCCGCCCCGATGCGGAAGGTCAGATACGCGCGGTCGATGATGAACTGGTTGTTCGTCTGATTGACGAACTGGTTGGGCGTCGTGGGGAGTTGATAGTTGTAGCTGCCGAAGATCACGCCGGAGAAGTTGAGCGGCGGGCGCGTGATCTGCGCGGCCTGCGGTGCGCGCGCCTTGGCGCTGTCGGACGTGGTCGTCTGCGCGGCGAGCGGCGCGGACAGTGCGAGCGTACCGATGGCCAGGAGCGAGCGCTGCCAGGTGCGAGCACGAAGCATGTAGGTGTCTGTCGGAGGGAAGAAGAGGAAGCGACCAGAGTGTCCCACACCGGGTTCAGGGGTGCGGAACACCGGTGAAGGTTCGTCTGCCCGATCACGAATGGGACATGAGACGGTTGCGATCGTGTAACGGGGAACCCAGCCGGATCGTGGCGGCCGCCGTGACGGGACCGTTACATCCGCGGGGCGCTTTCGAGACCCGGCATGGCGAGCTTCCGGGGCGATGACCAGTATACCAGACATCACCGCGACGCCCCCGGATACCGCCGCCGTGCCCTCCGCCAGCAGCATTCCGCCGACGCCGCCTCTCCCCCCGGTCGCGCCGCCGGCACCGGCCCCAGGGGTCAAGCGACATTTGCCTTCGATTCAAGGGTCGGTCGTCGCCGACCAGATCTATCGCGGCACGATCCTGTTCTTCGCCCTCTGCGTTCCCATCCTCCTCCTCCTCATCTTCATCGAGGTGGGTCGCGCGGGATGGCCCGCGCTGCGGCAATTCGGCCTCGGGTTCCTGACCTCCAGCG
>JALYXJ010000034.1 GCA_030947165.1 Gemmatimonadota bacterium | reverse complement strand
CAGGAATCGGACTGCGAAGACTACGGCTTCTTCTTCTTCGCGGCGTCCTTCATCGCACCCTTCGCCTCGTTCATCTTCTTCATGGCGGTGTCGGTCTTCTTCATCGCCGTGTCCATCTTGGCGGCGGCGGTGGCGGTGTCGGCCATCGCGGCGGGGGCCGGAGCCATCGCGGGGGCGGCGGTGTCAGCCTTGGGGGTTTCCTTCGTGCTGCAGGCGGCGACGAGCACGGCTGCGACAAGGGCCAGGCGCTTCATGTAGTTCTCCTGAGTGGGTCGATGTTGTGGATGACGCGTTGGTCCGCGCACTCGATGCGTGCCGGCCTTCAGCGGCGTGAAACTTAGATTTTCGCTAGGCTGTGTCAAGAGCGGATTCGAGCGCTCCAAGTGAATGTGCGGCAACAGCTTCGTCGACGTGCTCGGCAGCGGACGCGACCCTTGTGCGCGCACACACATGTCGTCGGCCCACACGCCTGTTTACCGCACGACGATAACACCCTTCTGGTCAAGGAGTTACCGCGCAGGGTCATACTCGTCACGCAACCTCGTGTGGCCGCGTGGTTTCACGTGCGCTAGCTTGCCGATGACCTCCACCCTCGTTCGATGATCGATCGCGCGTCCCCTTCGGATTTGCAGATTCCCCGCGACGGGGTGGTGCGCGGTGCGTGTCCGCACGATTGCCCCGATACTTGTGCGATGCTCGTGACCGTCGAGGAGGGACGAGCTGTCCACGTCGCCGGCGACCCGGCGCACCCGGTCACCCAGGGCTTCCTCTGCGCCAAGGTGAACCGCTACGTCGAACGCACCTACCATGAGGAGCGGCTCAAGACGCCGCTGCGCCGCACGGGGCCGAAGGGCAGTGGACGGTTCGAGACGGTCGGCTGGGATGAGGCCCTCGACGAGATCGCCCAGCGCCTCGGCGCGATCGTGCGCTCGTCCGACGGCCCGCAGGCGATCCTGCCCTACTCGTATGCGGGCACGATGGGGCTGGTGCAGGGCGAGGCGATGGACCACCGCCTCTTCCATCTCCTCGGCGCCTCCAAGCTCGATCGCACGATCTGCTCGATGGCGGGCACGGTCGGCATGCAGATGACCGTGGGCGCGAACGTCGGCGCCGACAGCGAGGGTGTACCCGAGAGCGATCTGGTGCTGCTCTGGGGCACCAACACGCTCACGGCCAATCCGCATCTCTGGCCGTTCATTCTCGAGGCGCGCAAGCGCGGCGCGCCGCTCATCTGCATCGATCCGATCCGCACGCGCACGGCGCAGCAATGCGACGAATGGCACGCGATCCGTCCGGGCACCGACGCCGCGCTCGCGCTCGGGATGATGCACGTGCTGTTCGCGCGGGGTCTCGTGGACCGCGACTACGTGGACCGCTACACGCTCGGCCACGAGGCGCTGTGCGCGCGGGCCGCCGAGTGGACGCCGGCCCGCACGTCGTCGGTCACGGGATTGTCGGAGGAGGTGATCGTGTCGCTCGGGGAGCGGTACGGCCGTGCGCGCGCCGCCTTCATCCGCGTGAATTACGGACTGCAGCGCCATGCCGGTGGAGGCATGGCGGTACGCAACATCGCCTGCCTGCCGGCGCTCACCGGACACTGGCGGCATCCTGGTGGCGGCGTGCAGCTGTCGACGTCGGCGAACTTCCAGTTCAACCGCGCCGCGCTGCGCCGGCCCGATCTCTCCCCGCCTGTGCGCACGATCAACATGATCCGGTTGGGCGAGGCGTTGACCCAGCCCGACGCGGGCGTGGGGGGGCCGCCCGTGAAGGCGCTGATCGTGTACAACAGCAACCCGGCCGCGGTCGCGCCCGACCGCAACATCGTGTTGCGCGGATTCGCGCGCGAAGATCTGTTCACCGTCGTGCTGGAGCATTTTCAGACCGATACCGCCGATTGGGCGGACATCGTGCTTCCCGCCACGACGCAGCTCGAGCACTGGGACATTCACTTCGCCTACGGGCACCATTACGTCACGCTGAATCGTCCGTCGATTGCACCACTTGGCCAGGCCCGACCGAACAGCGAGATCTTCCGCCAGCTCGGCGCGCGGATGGGACTGACCCACGACGTCATGCGCGACGACGACCTGACGCTCATCACGCAGGCGCTCGACTCGCAGTCGCCCAAGCTGCAGGGTGTCACGATGGAGGAGCTGCTGGAGCGCGGCTGGATGCGGCTCAACGTGCCGACGCCGTACCTGCCGTATGCCGAGGGCGCGTTCACGACGCCGAGCGGCAAGTGCGAATTCCTGTCGGCGCGGATGGCGGCGTTGGGGTTCGATCCCCTGCCCGACTACATCCCGCCGTACGAATCGGTGGAGCGGGATCCGGCGTTGGTGACGCGTTTCCCACTCACGCTGATCTCCTCACCGGCGCACACCTTCCTCAACACCACGTTCGCCAACGTGACGTCGCTCCGCCGACAGGCGCGCGAGCCCGAGGTGCTGCTGCATCCCGCTGACGCCGCTCGGCGGGGGATTGCCACGGGGATGATGGTGACGGTACACAACGATCGCGGAGCCTTTCTGGCCAGGGCGCGCGTCGAGCCGTCCATCCGCGAGGGGGTGGCGTGGGCACCGTCGATCTGGTGGGGCAAGCTCGCCGGCGACGGCGCGAACGCGAATCAGACGACGTCGCAGCGGGAGACGGACCTCGGGCATGGGCCGGTGTTCTACGACAATCAGGTGGAGATCGGCGCGGCGTAGCAGCCGCCGTTGACTTGCATCCCGGACCACTGAAATACTGGAGACAGAGTACGCAGTGGTAGGACTTGATTGACGGGTAGTGAGTCGCCGGGTGGAGTACTCAGGACTCCACCGAACGACTCGCTACTCACTGGATCGGTTCCCGACCATGGCGTTCTCTGTGTCCGGTGCTCGGTTGTCCAGAACGCCGGTCAACCACATTCCGGCGGCAGCTCCGCGGCCCGGCACGTGATCCGGGGCCTCGACGCGTCCGACAGATCCATCACCGTCCACGGCACCCGGTGCACCCGATATCGCACGAGTGTGCCGAGCCGTCGCAGCACCTGCCGCGCGAAGCGGGCACCGGTCAGCGCTTCCAGGGCCCCGTATGCGCCGACGTGGAACTCGACCACGACATAGTCGTTTACGCGTGCGTGTAGCTCGATCTCGGCCCGCATCTCCTCGAGGCGGCCGATCGAGCGGCCGTCGACGTCGCGCACCACGCGGCCAATCACGTCGCTGAGCCGGATCTCGTGGCGGTTCATTCCTTCTTTCTCGCTGCGCCCGGGATCTTGCCGATGACGTGACGCCCCAACCACGCCTCGAGCCCTTGCGATTCGAGATCGCGGCCGTCGACGTCGATCTCGATCGTGTCGCTGATGCACCGAACGGCTTGGAACGGCACGCGGCTCACTCCCCCCCGTTTGATGCGCGCGATGGCGCGCAGGGCTCGCGACAACCCCAACACCAACCGGCCGACGCGACGCTCGCGCTCGGGACCGCCGATGCAGATCGCCGCGACGCGCGGTGGACGCCCGGGCTCGAGCGCGAGCATCAGCGCGTCGACGCGTCCAACTTTCAGCCGCTCCCGATCGATCAGCTGCGCGTCGAGCACGTCATGGACGAGATACAGGCCAGTCATCTCAGCCGCCTCCGAGGACTTGCAGGGGCAACGCGGCCACGAACAGGACGAGCGACAGCAGAGCGAGTGCGCCGAGTGCGAGATTCGCGAGCCAACCGTTGGTGTGCTTCATCATGACGTCGTCGTCGTTCATCAGCACGAGGAGAGGCACCACGGTGAGTGGAAGGCTCGCCGCCGTGAGCGTCATGGAAAGGTTGGTGAGGGGCAACGCGTCCGCCCCGAGGGCGATCGGCACCGCGGCGGCCGCGATGGCGACGGTGTAGCTCGTGGCGAAGCGCGCGTCCTCGCCGGGAGGAAGGTTTTCGCTCCATGGCCAGCCGAATCCCTGCGCGAGCATGTACGCGATGGCCAGGGTGATCTCCACCGTGGCGCCGAAGCAAGTGATGCAGAGCGTGGCGAGGAGGAGCACGAAACCCGCATGCCCGAGCGGTGAGGTGAGGAGGAGCCCGATCTGCTCGTAGGCGTCGAAGTGGATATGCCGAGGTGCGAACACC
>JALYXJ010000030.1 GCA_030947165.1 Gemmatimonadota bacterium | reverse complement strand
GAACTTGTCGTAGCGCAGCATGTCCATCACCCCTGCGCCCGGATACGCAACTGCGAACAGCTCGGGGCGCTGCTCTTCCACCGCGCCGACGAGCAGGCCGCCGTTCGAGTAGCCGTGAATCGCCAGGTGCGCCGGCGACGAGTACTTCTCCTTCACGAGATACTCCGCGGCGCCGATGAAGTCGTCGAACACGCTCTGCTTCTTCTCGAGCATCCCGGCGCGATGCCAGGCGTCGCCGTACTCGCCGCCGCCGCGGATGTTCGCGAGCGCGTACACACCCCCGTGCTCGAGCCACAACGCCACGCTGCTGCTGAATCCCGGCGTGTTGCTGATGTCGAAGCCGCCGTACGCGTACAGCACCGTCGGATGCGTGCCGTCGAGCACGAGCCCCTTCTTCGCGGTGATGAACATCGGCACGCGCGTGCCGTCCTTCGAGGTGTAGAAGATCTGCTTCGTCTCGTACGGCGCCGCGTTGAACGGGACATGCGGTGGCTGGAACGCCGTGCTTGCGCCCGTCCTGAGGTCGTAGCGATAGACCGTCGTCGGTGTGAGGAATGACGTGAAGAGATAGAACAGCTCCGGCGTATCGTTGCGCGACGACAACGCGCCGACCGTGCCGATCCCCGGAAGTGAGATGTCGCCCAGCGGCTTGCCGCTCGCGCTGAACATGCGCAGGCGGCCCTTCACGTCCTCCAGCGTCTGCGTGACGACCCGGTGGCCGGCCAGCGTTGATGTCTCCAGCACGTCTTTCCCTTCCGGTACGATCACGTGCCAGTGCGCGCGCGACGTATCCGAGAGCGGGAACGAGACGACCTTCCGCTTCGGCGCACTGGCCGTCGTCTGCAGCACGATCGTGTCGCCGACATTGCCGAGCGGGTAGTACTCGGCATCGTTCGCGGTGTAGACCGGGACGACCGGTGCGCCGATGTTCGGATGCAGCGGCGTCCGGAGATCCGCCATGTAGAGCAGATTGTTCGGCTCGGTGCCGTGGTTCATCGTGATGAAGACGAACCGCCCGTCCTCGCTCACGCTGGCGCCGAGGAACCAGTCGGGACGGTCGGGCCGCTCGTAGATGAGGCGGTCCTGGGCGTCCGGCGTGCCTACCATATGGTAGTAGAGCTTCCCATTGATCGCCTGGGCCGTGAGCACCGAGTCCTTGTGCGGCGTCGGATAGCGCGTGTAGAAGAACCCCTTGCCGTCGTTCGTCCAGGCGGGAGTCGAGTACTTCGTCCAGTGCACGGTGTCGGCGAGCTCGCGCTTGTCGGCGAGTTGCATCAGGTGCACCTCGCTCCAATCAGAGCCGCCGACCGACAGCGAGTAGGCGAGGTGCTTCCCGTCCGGCGAGGGCACGTATCCGGAGAGTTGCACGGAGCCGTCGGCCGAGCGCTTGTTCGGATCGATCAGCTCGCGCGGCGTGCCGGCGAGCGACGCCTGCTCGAAGACGACGTTCTGATTCTGCAGCCCGGTATTCCGGCTGAAGTACAACTTTCCGGCCACCCGGCTCGGCACGCTCACGCGCGGCACGTTGAACAGCTTCGTCAGCTCGGCCTTGAACAGCGGGCGCAGTGGAATCTTGTCGAGGTAGTCGAAGGTGGCCTTGTTCTGCGCCTCGGCCCAACTCTCGACCTCCTTCGAGTTCTGGTCCTCGAGCCAGCGGTAGGGGTCGGCGACCTGGACGCCGAAGTAGCGGTCGACCGTGACGTCGCGGCGCGTCGCGGGATATTTCGGCGCGGACTGGGCCCTGGCGGCAGCGAACAACGCCGAGGCGCAGAGCAGGATCGCTGGGAGTCGGCGATGAGTCGTAGACATGATCATACCCGTGACGAAGTTGGGCGACGCGGGGGGGGGGAAGCTCGTCCTGGCCCTCGCGACCCCTGAATTACGGGCGGCCGCCGGCGTCCGCAAGTCAGAAGCAACCGTGCCTTACTGGGCTGCCCGGAACTGCAACAGCCGGAAAATGCAACAGCCGGAAAATGCAACAGCCGGAACTGCACGGAGGACGCGGACGCACTGAGAAGGACGCGGAGGACCGCCGCTCGGGCGGGCCCCTCGAGACCATCGGGGAGTTCCGATTGCCCCGGATCACCGGATCGACTCCATGTGAAGTCCACGGCTCGCTTCACCAGACGCAGAATGCTTTGACGGTGCGGGAGACAGCGCGTGACGCCCCTCCGCAATCGCGCGCCGGAAAGGATTCGGTCCGCTCTCAAGGGGCCAGCCTGAGCGGAAAGGGCGCGAGCACTGGTCGGATGCTCGCGCCCACCATGTCCGCCATTCCGTCAGCGGCCGCCGCCCCCACCGCCTGGTTTGCCGCCGCCAGGCTGGCCGCCTGAGCCGCCGCCCGAGCCCCCGCCTGATCCGCCGCCTGAGCCGCCGCCTGAGCCGCCGCCTGGGCCACGCTGTCCCCCGCCTCCACCCGCGCCACCGGACCCCGATCCTCCTCCTTGCCCGCCTGAGGGCTTGCCGCCGCCGCCGGGCCCGCCAGCTCCTCCGCTTCCACCGCCTCCTCCACCTCCACCGCCTCCGGGGCCGCCCGAGCCCGGCTTCCCGCCACCCTGGCCTGACCCGCCCTGTTGACCACCGCCTGAACCACCCGGTTTGCTCTGCTGGTCTTTCATGTCAATACCTCCCATGCGAGGGACCGTGCACGCGCGTCGATGCTTCTCGGCGCATGCGAACGCGGCGGATGCATCGGCCGTACCAAGGGCCCTCCCAGCGATACACTTGCCCTCGGTCGCCGGGAACCTCATGATATCGATGACGGGTGTGGCGACTCAGACCGGAGTGATGACGCATGCGTCTCCTCGCCCTTGGGCTCCTGCTTGCAGTCGTCACGCGGGCTACCGCCCAGGATATTTCCGATAGCGGCGACCCGAATTGTCGCGGAAGCGTGCGCGCCCAACAGCTATGCGCGACCGATTCGCTGTTCGCTGATGCGATCCGGCACAATGACGTGAAGACGCTCGCGCAGCTGTACGCGGACGACTATCACTTCACGACCTATCGGGGCTCGACGTCGAACAAGGCGGACCAGCTTCGCGCGTTCCGCACTGGTGAAATGCGCTTCGACTCGGCAGCGGTCTCCGAGCGCCGCGTGCGCCTCTACGACTGCGCGGGAGTCGTGACGGGCCGCCGACGCCAGACGGCGACTGTGCGGGGCGAGACCCGCACGGGCGAAAATCGCTTCACGCATGTGTACGTGTGGCGCGAGGGACGATGGCAACTCGTCGCCAGTCAGAACACTCCCGTCCTCTCCGCACCGTGAGCGGCCTCGACGCCGTTATGAGATGCTCATCGGCGGGAGGCTCGGCGACCGCTACCGCTTCACGGATCCCTCGGCGCGCACAAAGCTCTCCGCCCGCGTCGGATCGCCCTTGCCCGAGTAGCGCGCGAGCGCTGGATACGGGTACGCCGGCCGCGAGCGCTCGACGACACCATTCCGAACGCGCTGCGCGATCAGCACGTCGGGCGCCACACCCTGCTCCACCCACTGCTCGAGCGCCGTGATCGTGTCGACGCGATCCGGTCCCGGGCCGTTGCCGCAGTGATGGACGCCAGGAAGCAGAAAGAGTCGGAGGAAGTCGTCGGTCTGCGCGCGCCCGCCCATCGTCTTCGTCACACGGTTGTGATAGACGATCGACGCCGTCGCGGAAACGGCCGCGTCCGACAGCCCGTGCCACATCAGGAGCTTGCCACCGCGCGCCTTGAACGCGCGCAGATCCGGCGACGTCGCGTCATAGATGCGGCGCGCACGCGCGAGCATCACGGGGAGGCGGCCCATGTCCACGCGCCGCGGATCGACGACGGCTGACGTCAACTCCCGCATGTGCGACAGAAACTGCTGGGCCGCGCCGAAATGTCCCGTGTTCGCTATTGCCGCCCCGCCATCAGGATCGATGAACCAGAAGTTCGCGTCGGTCTCGGCGCCCGGCACGAACGCGGCCGGATAGAGCACGTGGCCCGCTGCATCGGTGGGCTTGGTCAATAGCTTCGTCACAGCCGCGACCTGTTGGGGCGTCAGGCAGCTCGTCGCGCCAAGCGCCGGGCATGCAGCACGCTCCGGTCGCCACGCACAGGACGCTGGATCGGTGACGAGCCCTTCATCGACGCCGGCCTGCGCGCCGCACAGCGCGAGAATCGACGCGTGCACCATGCGCATCGCCGCCGAGTCGAGCAGCGTCCCGCCGCGGCCGTCGCTGTTGGCCTGCGAGAACCAGGTCGAGGCCGTCATCTGCCCGGTGAAGTCGTACACCGGCGCCGCGGCGATCGCGCCGTCGAAGTCCTGCGGGTACCGCTGTATCTCCATGAGCACGGCGTGCCCGCCCTTGGAGCAGCTGGAGATGTACGAGTGCGCGATCGGTTTGCCGTAGTAGCGGGCGACGATCGCCTTCGTCGCCAGCGTCACCACGTGCGAGCTACGGTAGGCGTAGTCCTCCTGGAGCTGCGGCGCATTCGCCGCCCACGTCCCGTCGAAGGCGGTGCCGCCGCCGTCGTGGCCGCCGTTGTTCGTCGCCGATGCATAGCCGCGCGCCAGGCTGGGGATGCAAGCGCTGCCATTCACACTGCCGCAAAAGCCGGCGCAGGGCGAGAAGAGGAACTTCCCATTCCAGTCCTTCGCCAGCGGGAGACGCAGCTCGAACTTGTTCTGCGGCGCGACGTAGCCGGTCACCTGGCAGTACTGCGCGATCGGGCTCGCAGCGAGGACGGCGGCCGGGCTCTCGCGGATTGCGCCCTGCGGCGGAGCTGGCACGTCCACGAGGCGTGCGGCGAGCACGCGGGTGGGCGCGTCGAGGAGATTCGACAGATCGAGCTTCGAAAGCGCTACGCACGCCGCGGCGTCAGGGCCTTTGGGCGCGTCGGGAGTTGCCTGGGCGAGTGCGCTGGAACTGATGCACGCGGTCAACAGTGCGGCGTGGAGGCAGACAGAGGGCCTGGCCATGGCGGGTCCGGGCGAGAGGTGGGTCGTCCGTCGGACTCGACGATGCTACGGCGGTCGGGGAACCGCGGCAAGGGCTCGAGCTCGAGGGCGAATTTGCGTCTGAGCCAGTCGCCGGCAGTTCTACGCGTTATCAGGGTGAGGACTCATTCGATCCCAGGAGGCGCGCCATGCGGTACTTCATCACGGCCACCAGTCTCGTCGTCCAGGCATTTGCCGCCACGTCGTATGCGTCGGCGCAATCGATCCCCGTCGACTCCGGCCAGCCGGTGCGGGTCGCGCTACGCGTCGGACCGCTGATCGAAGGCACGCTGGTCCGCCAGACGCCGGAGCGCCTAGTCGTTCGCGTCGCCGCGGGAGACACGGGCGCGCGCACCATGTTCCTCCTGCGCGACCTAGAGAACGTTGCATCTCTCACGCGCGTCCACTCGGCTGGCTCGGCGTTCAAGGGACTCGGACTCGGCCTGCTCGGCGGCGCGATCGTGGGAGGCGTCGTCGCCGCGGTGGCGATCAACAGTTGCTCGAACAAGGTGCCGCACGA
Source organism: Gemmatimonadota bacterium (assembly GCA_030947165.1). Next base: position 4,847 of record JALYXJ010000030.1, on the reverse strand, counting down.
CGACATGTGCGGGCTATACATCACCGCCGTGCCCGCCGCCGCGGCGCTCGGCGGCGTGGTCGGGCTGATCGTGGGGAGCGTGCGAACGAGGATGGAGTGGAGGCCGGTATGGTCTGCGCCGGCCGCGAGCCCGTGAAGAGGCGCTAATCCACGCGGGCTCCGCTATGACGCGTTCTCTCCCGTCGGCCGATCGTCATTCTGCGCCGACCGTCGGGACGCGTCACCACGGCGGTCCTTCACGATTGGCGGAGTCCAGTTCCCGATCACCTCGCGCCGTTCATCCATACTAGAATTGCGGTAGTGATACGACGGACCCTCCGTCTCGATGAGTGGCCCGCGATCGTCCCACCGCCCCGCCTTCCGCGCGACCGCTTCGAATCGACGCGCCGATATCCAGATCGACAGGAACATGACGAGGAAGATTGCCAGAACGACGAATGGCCACATGGTCTGAGTCAACCGGGTCCGCAATGTGCCTGTTCGCGGCGCTAGTAGACCTTCCTAGGTATGACGCGCTGGTCGAGCAGCACGCAGTTTCTGCGTCCGGCCAGCACGCTATCCGGCTGCGCGCACAGTCGACGAATTGTCGAAGTGTCCATCAGGGCGGTTTGCTGCGGGGCCGACTCGGATTCCCGCGACGTTGCGCCACGACAGCCGAGGAGTGCGAGAGCCAGCAGTGTGAGCCGGAGGGTCATGCCATGACGATGCTCGTCCCCGCGTCATCGCGCCAGTCCTCCGCGCGTCTGTGGCGGTGCCCCGCGGCTCGCCGACTCGATGCGCGACGCCGGAACGCTCTTCCGCTCGCGTCCAGGGACGGAACACCACGAGTTGAATGCCCTTTTCCAGTCGCTTGCTGGCGCGCTTTCATGGAGGCGAGCGCCGCACGCGGCCCAGATCAGATGATCACGCGGCGCTCCGGTTGTTGCCGCTCCAGTGGGACAGGTGCAGCGCGGCGAGCAGGGCGATGGGGAGCCCGATGCCGACGAGCTGCGAGAAGATCGACATCCAGGGGTGCGCGAGCCGAGCGGTCACCACGATCACGAGGGACCCCAGCGCGGCGAACGTCGCCGTTCGTCGGGCCGAGGGCGTTCGGCGCAGCAGCGCGATGCCGGCGGTCAGGAGCAGCGCGCCGGCGATCCCGCCGAGCACGATCGCCAGCGAGTGCGTTTCATCCAGCGTCCCTCGCATCCCCACCATCCCTTCGGCCAACGCGTTCAACGTCCCGAACGCGCCGATCACCACGGTCAGCATCGCGACGAGCTTCATGATCCCCCAAGGGTTCGAGTGTTCTCACGCCTGCGCGCGCCCCATGCTTCCACGCGCAAGGCTGGCGCGCTGCGCGCCACGTCCAGCACCATGGTCATCCAGAACGTCAGCGTGACGGGTCCGCGCCCGACGTACAGGTCGCGAAAGAGCTGCGTCATCTCTCGCCCGTACTCGTTGCGGAAGGCCGGCGGATAGAAGCGGAGGAGCACGGCGTAGATCCGTTCGGCGGTCATGCGCGCCCCACGATCAACTTCTTGCTGCGCGCGGCGCGCACCGTCGCGTCGAGCCGCCGAGCCTCCGCCCTGGCCACCAGCAGGCCGAACTTCGTGAGGCGGTAGTAGCGGCGTCGTTCGTCGCCGAGCTCCGGATCGCGGCGTTCTCCGCGCTCCTCCACCAGCCCGCTCTCGAGCAGGCGCTTGAGCGCTCCATACAGGGTGCCGGGCCCGAGCTTCACGTCTCCCTCCGTCCGCTCGGCTACTTCCTGCATGATGGCGTAGCCGTGACGATCGCCGTCCGCCAACGCCAGCATGATCTGGAAGGTGGCTGGCGCCAGTGGCAGGTGGGTCTCGGGCGCGGCCCTTTTCTCGTGTCCAGCCATCGTCTCCCCCGTCGTCACCGGATGTGCAACGTTTTCTGATATAGCGAGCGCCAATACATCGTCGCTCGATATACCATAGTATGGTGTGGCGCGTCCGGGCTGTCAAGAAGGATCCCGCGCTGAACGGTCGCCCGGTTGGGCTCCTCGCTCTTTGGCGACCGCCGCTCGGGCTAGTTCCTCGAGACGGAGCCGTGCTCCACACGGAATCGATCCGGTGATCCGAATCAATCCGAAACTCCCGACGGTCTCGAGGGGCCCGCCCGAGCGGCTATCCTCTGCGTACTCTCAGTTCCTCCGCGTCCTCTGCGTCCTCTGCGTCGATGTCAGTTTCCTGTTGACGCCATTACCGACATCAGGCCACCGACACCTGCACGTCCGCCCCCCGCTCGGCGAGCAACGCGCATTCGAGCGCGATCGTCGACACCCCGAAGTTGCGCGCGCCCATCCCTTCGCCCGTCATCGGGTTGAAGTACTCCCGGAATCCCGACTGCCTGATCAGCGCGAGCGTTCGGTCGGCCAGATGTGCGCCTTCGCGCGCGTAGCCGAGGCGCTGCAACCCACGCAGGATGAACCAGGTGGAGAACAACCAGGTCGGACCGCGCCAGTAGCGGTCCATCCATAGATACCGGTCGCTGCCAGGAACGAAGGTCGGCTCGCAGGCCGCGATGCTCGGCACGGGATAGTCGAGCCAGAAGCACGCGGGGTTGCACAGATGCTCGTTGACGATCCGATGCGCGATGTCGGCCGGCAGACCTTCGATCGCGAGCGTCGCCAGCCCCGCCCACGTGCTCACCTTGAGCGGCTCGCCAGTCGGCCCCTCGGCGAAGAACGTTCCGGCCTTGCGATCGTACAGTCGCTCGACGAGCGATCGCGTCAATTGGCCCGCGCGCTCCGACGCCCCCCGGCTGCCCAGGCGTGCCAGCCCCTCCCACCCGAGGATGTAGGCCGTGTTCACGAGGACGTCGGTGGCGTGGAAGCCGCCGTCGGCCACGACGCGCCGATAGTCGAAATCACGACGCTGGTTGAAGCCGCGCAGCGCGAGGAAGCCGATCTTGGGATGGCTTCGCCAGCCGAGGGGCTGATCGTATGCCGGAGTGGCGTCGAGCCCCGATTCGTCGGGCTGGAGGATGCCGAGCAGGCCGTCCGCGTCGGCCCGCTCGCGATCGAGGAACTCGTGCAGCCGCTCGACGACCGCCCGCCCTTCCTCCGCGAACGCGGCGTCGCCGGTGCGCTCGGCGACCTCCGCCCACACCCACCCGAGCAGCGGCGGCTGGATCGTGGCCGTCTGAAAGGCGCGCCGGTGCAACAGGTTGTAGGTGAAGGCGCGCGACACCCGCGCCGGACCATTCCAGAAGGTCGTGTGCCCGATCAGCCCCGACGGCTGCTGGGCGGCGCCGAGGGAGCGCAGCTCGCGCATCGCCCGGGCCGGATCGATCCGGCTCCACGCCAGGGCGTGAAAGCACGAATCCCAGAAGAACTGGTCCGGGTACTTGTCCGCATCCGGGCAGGTATAGCCGAACGGCAGCCCGGCGGGGGTACGGCCTTCCCGCCAGTTCCCCTCGAGGACCTGCCTCGCGCCGGTCAAGATGTCGCCGTAGGAGCGCACGGGATCGGAATTCGGATTTTCGCCGCTGGGTTCCACACTGCCGAGTCTGTCAAGGCACAACGCGGGCCGCGGGAATGGCGGTGCTGCAAGGACCCAGTAGGCATCCGGTACCCCCTCGCGCCATCGTCCGCCAGGGCGTTGCCGCCTAGCCCAGCGGTCGGCGTGCAGCCCGCGCGGGCGATCGAATCGGCCAAGGCGGGGACGGACCGCGCCTCACCGTTGCGCAACGCCCAGAAACGAATCTCGCACGGTCGCGCATCGACAATGGCTTGGCGTAGCGAATCGACTGGCTCGCTCTCGGAGTCATCGCCCTGCTGAAAGGTGCCAAAGTGTAGAGCCATCGCGGTCGACGCGCCGAGCACCTGGTAGGCGCGCACCGCGTCGGACGCCGACATGTGACGTGGTGCCATCGCGTCGCGCGGTCGCCCTGGCGCGATCGGTAGCATCGCTAGTCGGAAGGGGCCGAACCTTTTGCGGATCGTCGGGAAGAACTCGCCGAACCCGGTGTCGCCAGCGAAGTAGAGCGCCCCCGACGGACCCTCGATCACGAAGCCCAGCCACAATGTGCGCCATTGGTCGTTGATCCACCGCGCCGACCAGTGCTGCGCGGGAACGCCGGAGATGGTGACACCGCGCGCAACACGCGTGGACTGCCACCAGTCGATGTCCTGCACCGCGGGAATTCCCTGGCGGGCCAGGAAGGCGGCATTGCCGAGCCCCGTGATGATGCGTGGATGAAAGGCGTCGTCGAGCCGCCGAAGAGTCTCGACGTCCATGTGATCGTAGTGATTATGGCTGACCAGGACGACGTCGATCGGCGGGAGATCCTCGAACCGGATTCCCGGTGGACGATGGCGCTTGGGCCCGTACCAGCCCACCGGGCTCGCGCGATCCGACCAGATCGGATCGGTAAGGATGTTGAGGCTGTCCATCTGGATCAGCACCGTCGCGTGGTTGACGAACGTCACGCGTAGGGCCCCTCCGCCCACGCGCTGTGGCGGCACGTCTCTCACAACCTCTTCCCACTTCGGCCAGCTGCCACGCCGACCAAAGATCTCGCGCTGCGCTCGCCGTAGCGCGTCTTCGATCTGCGCGTCACGAAAGCGGACGTAATTGTGGAATCGCTTACCGTCGAAGTGATCGCTGACTGTTCCGCTGTAGGTCGGTGCCGCGACCCTCGCGCAGCCGGCGGCGAGTCCCGCGAGCAGCAGACCGCGGTGCAACCGCGCCACGCGTCGACTCGGGATGCGCTCGCTGCGAGTCATGGGCTACAACGGTCCGGCAAATAACGACAAGCCACGCGCGTCGGACGTCAGCGCGACAATTGCCGCACAAGCGAAGGCGAGTGGCCGCAGCAGACTCACTGCGGTACCGGCA
>JALYXJ010000023.1 GCA_030947165.1 Gemmatimonadota bacterium | reverse complement strand
CCGCCGTCACGAGGACGACGCGCTCGCCGGGGCGCCGCAGCGCTACGAAGGCGGCGTCGTCCGCGGCGACGGCGACCATCGGATCGTCTCGGTCACCACGGCACCGCTCCGCGAGGCTGGGGAGATCACCGGGATCGTCGCGTCGCTGCGCGACATCAGCGAGGAGCGGCGCGCTCGCGACGCGGTAGCGCAATCCGAGGCTCGGTACCGCAACCTGTTCGACTCCGCCACGGATTCCATCTACACCCTGGACCTTGCGGGCACCTTCACGTCGGTGAACGAAGCGACGGTGCGCATGTGCGGGCATTCCCGGATCGACCTGCTCGGCCACAGCTCGCGTATGCTGTTCGACGACGGCGACGCGGACGACCTGGCACGCGTGGCGGCGGAGTTCGCCCGCGCCGTGACGGGCGAAGCGGTGCGATATGAGTGTCACTTCCGTCGCGGAGACGGCGAGCGCCGGCTCATCTCGGTGGCGAACACGCCGATCCGTCTGGGCAGGGAGATCGTCGGCGTGCTCGGCGTGGCGCGCGACGTAACCGACGAGCGGGCGAGAATCGCGGCGCTCGAGCGCTCCGAGGCGCGGTACACCCGGCTCGTGGAATCGGCGTCGGACGCGATCTTCACCCTCACGGGCGACGGGCAATTCACCGCGGTGAACCGCGCGCTCGAGCATGGCGTCGGACGCTCGCGCGCCGAGCTGCTCGACGCCCCCTTCGCCGCGGTGCTGGACGCCCGCGACGTGGAGGCGGCGCGGAAGCTGCTCGGCCGAACGATGGACGGCGAGCGGTGCCGCGGACTGCTGCGCTACCGGGCGGCGGACGGCGAGGTCCGCACCGGGAGCGTGATCACGGCGCCCGTGTTCGAGGATGGCGCGATCGTCGGGGCGCTGGGCATCATGCGCGACGTCACCGACGAGCAACGCCTCGCCGGACAGCTCCTGCAACAGGAAAAGCTCGCGGCGGTGGGTCAGCTCGTGAGTGGGGTAGCGCACGAGCTCAACAACCCACTCGCTGGCGTCATGGCGTTCTCGGAGCTGCTCCTCGTCTCGCGTTCCGCGCAGGACGACGATGAAACGCGGCGCGCCCTGGAGACGATCCATCACGAAGCGACGCGCGCGGCGAAGATCGTCTCGCATCTGCTGACGTTCGCGCGGCAGCGGCCGGCGGAGCGCATGGACGCCGATCTGAACGCGATCGTCAACGACACGATCGCCCTCCGCCTCTACGCGCTCACCACGGCGGAGATCGAGCTGGATCTCGCCCTGGACCCGGCGATGCCGCTCACGTGGGCCGATCCGTTCCAGCTACAGCAGGTCGTGCTGAACCTGCTCACGAACGCGGAGCAGGCGCTCGCGGAGTGGAGGGGCCCCCGTCGGATCGCCGTCTGGACGCGCCGCGACGAGGCGTCGCTCATCATCGGCGTGTCGGACACCGGACCCGGCATCCCGCCCGAGCAGCGCGATCGGATCTTCAACCCGTTCTATACCACCAAGCCGGTGGGGCAGGGGACGGGGCTCGGGCTCTCGATCTCCGACGGCATCGTCCGCGAGCACGGTGGACAGATTCGCCTGGAGTCTCGTTCTGGCGCAGGCGCCACGTTCCTCGTCCAACTGCCGCGTGTGGCGCCCGCGAATGGGCGGTCCGCACCGCCGGCCGCACCACCGTCAACGGCGCCGGAGCCCCAGCGCGTACTGGTGGTGGACGACGAGCCGTCGATGCGAGTCGCGATGGCGACCTTCCTCGCTTCCCTCGGGCACACGGTCACGACGACCCACGACGGCAAGGAGGCCCGCGCACTGTTGGCGGCCAACGAGTATGATGTGGTGTTGCTGGACCTCAGGATGTCGGGGCTCGGTGGCGATACTCTGTACCGCGAGCTCTGCGAGAGTGACCCCCGACACGCCCGCCGCGTCGTGTTCGTGACCGGGGACACCCAGAGTGAGCATGCACGGCGGTTCCTCGCCGAGGCCGGCCGGCCGAGCGTGAGCAAGCCCTTTCAACTGGACGATCTCGCCGCAGTCCTCGCGGGCGTGACGAACTGATGGCCAAGATCCTCATCGTCGACGACGAACCCGACATCACCTCGGCCCTCGGGCGCTACTTCGAGCGCGCGGGACACGACGTGTTGCGCGCCGGCACGGGCGACGAGGGGGTCCGGCTCGCCTCGAGCGAACATCCGGCGGTGATGCTGCTGGACCTGCACCTGCCCGACATGTCCGGCTTCGACGTGCTCGAGCGCACGCGGGAGCAGCGGCCCGTGGTGATCATGATCACCGGCCATGGCGACATCCCGCTCGCCGTGCAGGCGATGCAGGCCGGTGCGGAGGGATTTCTCACGAAGCCGGTAGAGCTCGCGCATCTTGGCGCCGTGGTGGAACGGGCCCTCGAGAAGGCCCAGCTGCGCGAGCTCACGCGCGCCGCCGACGCTCGTACCGGCCGCGCGGCCACGGAGATGCTGCTCGGGCCGTCGCTGCCGATGCGCGAGCTCGCGCAGCAGATCGAGATCCTAGCGCGCAGCGAGCGCACGGTCGCGCTTCTCGTGGGCGAGAGCGGTGTCGGGAAGGGGCGTGTCGCTCGCGCGATTCACGCGCTCAGTCCGCGCGGCGGTCGGCCCTTTCACGAGGCCAGTTGCGCGCTGCGTCCGATGGAGACGCTCGATGCGGAGTTGTTCGGGGTGGAGAACGTGGGTCAGGGTCCGCTGCCCGGCCTGTTCGAGGCCTCCGACGGCGGGACGCTCTTCCTCGACGAGATCGCCGAGCTCCCCGAGCCGCTTCAACCGACGCTGCTCCGTGCGCTCGAGGCAAGGCGCGTGCGTCGCACGGGTGGATCGCGCGAGGTGGCGGTGGACGTGCGTCTCATTGCGGCCACGGTCCGCGACCTGGCCACCGAGGTCACCGAAGGCCGCTTTCGTGAGGACCTCTACTATCGGTTGAGCGTCATGCCGCTGCATCTGCCGCCGCTGCGTGCGCGGTCACCCGAGGATCTGCGCGAGACGGTTGCCGCGCTCGTGACCGAGCTGCGGCGCGGGTTGCAACACGCGCCGTACGGAGTGAGCGACGACGCGCTCGAGGTGATCGGGAGCTATCCGTGGCCGGGGAATGTGCGGGAGCTTCGGAACGTCCTCGAGCGCGCGCTGCTCCTGGCGCGCGGCGAAACGCTGGTCGGTGTGACCCATCTCGCCGCCGAAGTGCGTGGCATCGGCGATGACGCATCGCTGCCCCACGTGTCGCGCTCGCTGTCGGAGGTCGAGCGCGCGCACATCGAGCGCACGCTGCGCGCGCACGGCGACAACCGCACGCGCGCGGCGCGCGAGCTTGGCATCTCGCGCGCCACGCTGATCAAGAAGATACGAGAGTACGAGCTCGGCGAGCGGCCGAGTGGGGCCCACCTTCGCCTGGAGGACGCGTGACGAAGCTGGAGGAGCACGATGCAATGATCTGCCGCGCCTGCGGGAACGAGGAGCGGGCGTCGGAGGGCTATCCCTGCATCAAGTGCGGCACGTTCATCTGCCTCGTGTGCAACCTGCGCGGCGTGGAGAAGTGCAAGGCGTGCGCGAGCAAGGAGATCCCGATGCCGAAGTGGCTGGAGTAGTGGCGCTGCGG
>JALYXJ010000006.1 GCA_030947165.1 Gemmatimonadota bacterium | reverse complement strand
CGTCCAGGGGGAAAAGGGTCCGACCTGTTGCTCGTGCGCACCACCGGTGTGGCACGAGTCGGCGGGGTCGAGATGGACGCCGACCTCGCCGTGGTCTGCCGCGACGTGCCCGAGGGGGACATTCGCTCGGTTGCCCTGTTTGGCGACCAATCGCGCCTCTCGGTGGACGGCATCACCTTCGAGGCGGCCGGCGCGGCGGAGTTCGTGCGCCGCGGCGCGGAATGGTCGATAGAGGGCCGGGGACGCATAATAGTTCGTTGAGAGGCATCAGCCGCCCACCCCGCCGGTGGGCGGGCAATCAACCGGATCGCGAGGTCGTGGCATGTGCGGCATCTGTGGGATCGCGCTCTCTACCCGCTCGGGCGGGCGCGTTCAGCGCTCGACGATCGCGCGTATGCGCGACGTGATGACGCACCGCGGCCCGGATGGATCAGGCACATTCGTCGAAGGGCGCATCGGGCTCGGACATCGCCGTTTGAGCATCGTGGACCCCAACGCGGGCCAGCAGCCGATGGCCAGCGACGATGGCGCCGTGCAGATCGTGTACAACGGGGAGGTCTACAACCACCCCGAGATCATGCGCCGAATGCAGGCCTCGGGTCGCCGGTATCGCACGCATTGCGACACCGAGAGCGTGCTGCACGTCTACGAGGAGCGCGGCTTCGCCGCGCCGACTGCGCTGCGCGGGATGTTCACCTTCGCGATCTGGGATCGCCGGCGCGAGACGCTGTTCATCGCGCGAGACCGGTTCGGGGTGAAGCCGCTCTACTATGCGGTCACAGCCGACGGCTCGCTGTACTTCGGCTCGGAGATCAAGTCGATTCTCTCGAGTGGTGAGTTCGACGCGGCCCTCGATCCCACCGCGCTCCCCGAGTACCTGTCGAGCCACTCGACGTTCGGCGAGGCGACGATGTACGCCGGCATCCGCCGCCTCGAGGCCGGCCATACTCTCGTGTGGCGCGACGGCGAGATCCGCATCGAGCGGTACTGGGACCTGAGCTTTGCCCACGAGGGCGAGGATCATCGCGACGAACGCACGCTCGTGGACGAGTGCGGGTCGATGTTCCGCGAAGCGGTGCGCATGCGCCTGATGTCGGACGTGCCCCTCGGGACTTTCCTCTCAGGCGGCATCGACTCGGCGGCCATCACTGCAGTGATGAGCGACCTGATCGACGAGCCGGTGCGCACCTTCTCAGTGGCGTTCGCGGAGCGCGACGCGAACGAGCTGGCATACGCGCGTCTGGTGGCCGAGCGCTTCCGCACCGAGCATCGCGAGGTGGTGGTGAGCCCGGCGGACTTCTTCGACGCGTTGCCGCAGATGATCTGGCAGGAAGACGAGCCGATCGCGCATCCGTCGAGCATCCCGCTCTACTTCGTCTCGCGCCTCGCGGCCGAACACGTGAAGGTCGTGCTCACCGGCGAGGGAAGCGACGAGGTGTTGGGCGGCTACAACCGGTACCGCGCCACGATGTACAACGTGCGGTTCGGCTCGGCCTTCCAGCGCGTGCTGGGTCAGGGTGGCAGCTCGCTGGTGCGCGGCGCGATCGACGCGCTCCCGCGGCGCTCGCGGGTGCGCCAGAAGCTGTCGCGCACTTTTCTCACCCTGCCCGCCGACGTCACCTCGCTCTATCTCGACAACTTCGCTGTGTTTTCGCGACAGCGGCTGCAGACGCTTTGGTCGCCCGCCATGCGGGCCAGCCTCGGTGCGCTGTCGCCGTACGCATCGGCCGAGCGGTACATGGACGCCGGCGACGCGCATACCCTGCTCAATCGGCTGCTCTACGTGGATACGAAGACGTACCTTCACGAGCTGCTGATGAAGCAGGACCAGATGAGCATGGCGGCGTCGATCGAGAGCCGGGTGCCGTTCCTGGACCATCCGCTCGTGGAGTTCGCCGCCAGAATGCCCGAGCGGATGAAGGTCCGCGGGATGACCACAAAATACGTGCTGCGGAAGGCGATGGAGGGGATGCTTCCCGCCGAGATCCTGACGCGCCGGAAGATGGGGTTTCCGGTGCCGGTTGGAACGTGGTTGCGGGGGCCTTATCGGCACGTGCTCGACGAGTTCGTCCTCGGTCCGCGCGCCGTCGCCCGCGGGCTGTTCGACGCGCAGGCGCTCCGCGGCCTCGTGGCCAGCCATGTCTCCGGCGAGATGAACCACGCCGAGCGACTGTGGTCCCTGATCAATCTGGAGCTCTGGCAGCGGCAGCAGTTCGATGGCGAGCCGATCGACGACGTCCGCGCCGCCCTCGCCCTTCCGCGCACCAGCGTATCCTACGCGCTTTCGGCGTAGTCGTCTTCCCCTTCATCGTAGAATGCCAAGTACTGTCAGCGTGTTCGGGCTGGGTTACGTGGGCTGCGTGAGCGCCGCGTGCCTGGCACGTGAGGGTCATACCGTCGTCGGCGTAGACGTGAGCCGCAGCAAGGTGGCCATGGTGCGCTCGGGCACGGCGACGATCGTGGAGCTCGGCATCTCCGAGCTCGTGGAGTCGATGGTGGGAGCGGGGCGTCTCACGGCCACCACCGACGTCGCGGATGCGGTGGCGCGAACGGAGATCTCGCTCGTCTGCGTCGGCACGCCGAGCCAGGCCAACGGTGGTCTGGACCTTACCTACGTGCGTCGCGTGGCCGAAGAAATCGGCGGCGCGCTTCGCGACAAGAGCGGTTGGCACGTCGTCGTCATTCGTAGCACTGTGCTGCCGGGCACCACCGCGGACGTGGTGATCCCGATTCTGGAGCAGAGCTCGGGGAAGAAGGCGGGGCGCGACTTCGGCGTCGCCATGAACCCGGAATTCCTGCGTGAGGGGACGTCGATCAAGGACTTCGACGACCCGCCGTTCACCGTGATCGGTGCGGAAGACGATCGAACGGCTGCGTCGGTTGCGTCGCTCTATGAGGGACTGCATGCGCCAGTCCGGGTGGTGCAGCTGGCTGTGGCCGAGATGATCAAGTACGCGTGCAACAGCTTTCACGGGTTGAAGGTCGCGTTCGGGAACGAGATCGGTAGCATCTGCAAGGCATTGAACGTGGACAGTCACGACGTGATGCGGATCTTCTGCGAGGATACGAAGCTCAACATCGCCCCGACGTACCTGCGGCCCGGCTTCGCCTTCGGCGGCTCGTGCCTGCCGAAGGACCTGAGGGCGCTCTCCTATCGTGCGCGCCAGCTCGACATCGACACCCCCGTGC
>JALYXJ010000247.1 GCA_030947165.1 Gemmatimonadota bacterium | reverse complement strand
GTAGAGGAGATCGCGCGGATCGTCGTCCGGACGCGGCGATCCGGGCGCATCCCACGCCGCTCGGAAAACCTCCAGCACGGCCTCGGGCGGCTGCGATGCAGCCGTCGCTTCCGTACAGAGCCGCTCGAACGCCCGCGCCAAGCCGACGGGCGTGTGACCGCGTCGCGAGCGACGCCGTCGCATGCGCAGTGCGCGCGCGAGCGCCTCACGCGTTTCTGCCGAGACCCAGTCCGCGTCCTTCCATTGGTGATGCATCGCCCCTCCCGTCCCCCTCCCCCGCGGGACACGCCACGGCGAACGTCGGTTACGCGCCGCGCGCGCCCGCCAAACCGCACGCGCCGCGCGCGGTCGTCATTGCGGGGAATACCCCGCAATATAAGACACGGGCGACGACGGCGCCAGCCTTTCGGGTCAGTCGCCCAGCGCGCCACGCGGATGAGACGTCTCCAGATCGGCGATCAGCCGCTTCATCTCACCGATCTCCTTCCGTTGCGTCTCGATGATGCCGTCCGCGAGCGCTCGCACGCGGGGGTCGGTGATGCGAGCTCGCTCGCTCGTGAGGATGGCGATGCTGTGGTGCGGGATCATCGCCTTCATCCAGGCGACGTCGCCGACCGTCGCCTGGCTCCGCACGAGCCACAGGGCGGCCGCGAACACCACCACGCTCGCGCCATAGATGAGCACGTTGAGGCGTGCACTTCGGTACATGCCACGCATCGCGGTCAGCATGATCGCCGCCATCGTTGCGCCCATCAGGAGCGCCATCCAGGCTCGCGTCTGACTGAAGAAGACGTGATCGAGCTGATAGGTATTCAGATACATCAGGCCAAACATGATGATGGTCGACGCCGCGATCGTTCCTCCGAACGTCACGTAGTGGCGCGCCATGGGCCGGCTCCCGCTCGGCATTGACCCCATCCCCGGCTGGTCACGATGCTGCATCCTTGCTCCCGTGTGTGAGTGTGTTCAATCCGACGCGCGTGCAAGCGCGATGCCGCCACTCGCCGCATCGGGTCGCATTGCTCCATCGCGGTGGCAAGAACGGTATGTGACACAAGCGCGTCCGCACGCGCGCCGTGCTATTGCACCAGAACATGGTCCAGATTCGCCGGGAGATGCGGTTGGAAGTTGCAGCGAATCGTCGCGCCCGGTGCGAGACAGGCGCGCGCGCGCGCAACCGCGCCTTCGATCGTATCGAATCCGATGGTGGACGACGGCAGCTCCACGTGGGGCCAGTCCCAGGTGTGATCGGCGCGGCCGAGCACGCGGAACGTCTCCCCGCCCGGCGTGCGGTACCGAGTGACCCACCGGCGGAACGCGATCCAGTGCCGTCTCGTACGAGCGTGCGCCACGTCGCCGTCATCGACGATGATGTCGAGCGCGCGGCCGTACGAATGATTCGAGGTGAGGGTGTGTGTTCGACCGTGCCCCTCGGCCATGAGGAATGCCTCGCGGCGCGGTGAGCGATAGGTGGTCGTGACCCGCACGCGGAATCCGGCGACCCGTGCGGCCCGCAACATCGCGTCGGCCAGCGGCCGGACGTCCGGGTCGAGATCGCCCGTCCACGTACTCGAGGGTTGGCCGCCGCCGGTGAAGGCCGACGGCGGCGTGCGCCGCACGCGACGCTCCGCCTGCTCCCATGACTCGCCGGGCCGACGCACGCTGACGTAGCCGATGCGGTAGCTGTTCACGTAGCAGGTGCGGCACCGCTTCCGCCGGGTGTCGTATTTGAGGATGCCTTCATCGGTCGAGTCGGAAACGTAGAGACGGTGCGCATCCTCGATGCCGTAAGCTCGGCGTAGCAGGTCGGCATCCGCGCTCGAGAGGGCGATCGTGGCGTAATGCGGGATTCCTCGCGCATCGACCCCCTCGTACGCGGCCGCGTCAGCGCTGTCGTTCGGCGTCGTGTCGGCCAACGGTCTATGACCGTCATCGAAGCCGCCGACGGGGGTCGCGGAAGACGTCACCACGCGACCCATCGCGCCGTGGGATGCTGGCGCGCGTCCCGAACAGGCGGCGAGCACGAGTGTGGCAACGACCAGCGCTCTCCACTCGCGCGCCGCGGAGTGCAGGGCGAGAACGGAACGGTTCCTGCCTTCCTCTTCGTCCTCACCGACAGGTCGATACATGCCCGACACTCGCGCCCGTGACCGTATAGGGGTCCTCAACAAGGTCCCCGCCGTCACGCTCGTCTTCTGGATCATCAAGATCTTCGCGACCACGGTCGGGGAGACTGCGGCCGACGTCCTCTCGACGACGTTACATCTCGGCCTCGTCGTGACCTCGCTCGTGATGGCCGTCCTTCTCATCGTCGCACTCATCGTTCAGTTCCGGGTGAACCGCTACATCCCGACGATCTACTGGATCACTGTGGTCTTCATCAGCGTCGTCGGCACGTTGATCTCGGACAACCTCGTCGACAACATGAACGTCAGTCTGGTGGCGACGACGAGCATCTTCAGTGCCGCGCTCGTCGGCGTATTTGTGTGGTGGTACCTGAGCGAGCGTACCCTGTCCGTCCACACCATCGTCACCACGCGCCGCGAGCTCTTCTACTGGAGCGCCATTCTCTTCACCTTTTCGCTGGGAACATCCGGCGGCGACCTCCTCTCCGAGCGCCTCGGGCTCGGATATGGCGTGGCGCTCGCCCTGTTCGCCGGCGGCATCGCGCTCGTGTACGCCCTCTACCGGCTGCGCCTGATCAACGGGGTGCTTGCGTTCTGGCTCGCCTACATCCTCACCCGACCGCTCGGAGCCTCCGCGGGCGACCTGATCACCCAGTCGCCCGCGGATGGCGGATTCGGGATCGGCCGCGTGCCGAGCACCGCCGTGATCCTCGTCGTCATCGTCGCACTCGTTGCCTACCTTTCGGCGCAGGAGCGCAAGGCGGTCTGGCGGGAGGAGACGGCGGGAGAGCCGGTCGCGGACTAACCGGGGCTCGTCACGGCGACATCTGCGGGCCGCGGCGCGGCGTCGCCCGCCGTGGCCGCGCCGGGCGCAAGCAGGTCCTGCTTGTCGCCGCTCTTCCGGGACTGGCGCGCCTGCGCCTCGATCACCCCTGCCTCGCTCTCGAGCCCGCCCTCCGCCTTCGTCGCCACCGCTTCCGGATCCGGCTCGGCGGTGGTGGCGGTGGTGGCGGTGGTGGCGGCGCGTTCAGCCTCCCGATGCTCCTGCGTGATCGGAACGCCATTCGGGAAGATGATCTCGCGCGCCGCATCGGGCATGGAGATGCCGTGCTGCTGGAACTCCCGCTTCACCAGGCGGATGACCGAGGAACGGACCTTCAACCAGCTGTTCTCCTTGCCGTTGAGCCAGAAATACACCCGGAGGTTCACTGTCGACGCGCCAAGGCTCTCGACCAACACGGAGGGCTCCGGGTCGTTCAGGACCGCGGGATGGTCGGCGAGCACGCGTCGCGCGATCTCCTGGGCTTCGCTGATCGCGTCGTCGTAACCGATGCCGACGTCGAAGACCTCACGCCGATTGCAGTTGGTCGTGTAGTTCCTGAGGGTGCTCTTGTAGACGGTCGCGTTCGGAATCTGGACGAGGTTGCCATCCAGGTTCATGACCACGGTCGTGCGCATGTTCAACTGCTGGATATATCCCGTCACGCCCGCGACCTCGACGAGGTCCGCCGGCTCGAAGGGTCGCTGCACGCTCAGGAAGATGCTCGCCAGGAAGTTTTCCGTGATGTCGCGGAAGGCGATGCCGACGGCGAGGCCGATCAGGCCCGTGCCGCCGACAAGGGTCAGCGCCAGCTGGGTGAGACCCATCACCCGCAGGATCACATAGATGCCGAGCAGAAACACCAGGCCGCCGATCGCGCGGGCGACGACCGTTCGCAGGAGTGCGATGTGAATACGCTCGTGCACCGCGCGCCTCGTGGCGCGTGTCGCGAATACGGCCGCGACGAGGGACAGCACGAACACGATTGCCCCGAAGGCGATGTTGGGGAGGGAGCCGATGATGTCGCGCCCAAGCGTGACGACGCCTTGCGATGCCGGTCCGAAGTCCCACATGGACGGTTTCGGGATGGTGAGCCGGTTAACGACGGCGACGACGTCCTGTGTGCTGCGCGCGAGATCGCCGGCCCAGGCTTTCAGCTTCTCCGTGGGCGCCTCGCCATCGAGAAACACGATGCCCGATTCCACGCGTACGCGCGGAGCCGTGAACCACTTGGTCGCCTCGAGGACGGTCTGGAGCCGCCGCCGAATCTCCTCGTCGTGCGCGACGGGGTTGACCTGCACGGTCTTTTGCGGAAGCGAGACATCCGGTGTGATCGCGGGAGCCGCGGTGGAGGGCGCGGCGCTCGGCGTCGTATCCTGCGCGCGGAGTCCGGG
>JALYXJ010000246.1 GCA_030947165.1 Gemmatimonadota bacterium | reverse complement strand
GCGAAGGACCTCGAGAAAGCGCTCGCCGTACTTCTCGATCTTCATCGGACCCACGCCCTTGATCTCGCCGAGCGCATAGGGCGACTTGGGCCGGCGGACCGCCATCTCCATCAGCGTGCGATCGGGGAACACCACGTACGCCGGCACCTTGTCCTCGCGCGCGATCCCGCTGCGCAACGCCCGTAGCCGCTCGAGGAGTTGCGCGTCGGCGGGGCTGGTGACGAGATCCGCCGCTTCGCTCTTCGCCGCGACCCCGGCGCTGATCCGCTCCCGCTTCTTCTCCCCGGGCTTGAGCGCCTTGGTGGCCGCCGCGCTGCGCGAGGCATTGGTGTGCGTGCCGAGGCAGTTGTCGCAGCCGCCGCAGTCCTTGCCGGCCGCCGGATCGCCGAAATAGCGAAGGATGTATCCGCGGCGACATCCGCTCGCGTAGGCGTAGCGCTGCACGGCCTCGAGCTTGTCCGTCTCGGCCTTTCGGCGACGCTCGAGCGCGGCCCAGTCGAGGGGATACGCCGAAAGGGGCCGCTTCGGATTGGTGACGCGATCACCACCGCCGAGCCGGTGCCACTCGAGGAACTGGGTCTTCTCGAGCGCGTCGAGCAGCGGCATCGCTCCCACCGCACCACCGAGCCCGGAGGGCAGCGCATCGAGATCGACGCTGGCGCCGTCGTAGATCGCGTCGCCTGCCGCTCGCCAGAGCGCCCGCAGCAACCCCAGCTCCATCGCGCGCGCCGCACCGAGCTCGCGCTTGATCCGGTCCGGGGTCGCCAGCAGGCGCACGAACACGCGACCGCCGCTCTCCGGATCGGAGCGCAGCGCGCCGGCCTGGATGAGGAGGCGCAGCGCAGACTCCACCTCCCGGTCGCTCACCTTGCCGGGGAGCGCCGCCGCCAGCTCGGCCGGCTCGAGACGCACGCCGCCGGTGCGGTCCGCCATGCCCAGGACGCGCTCGTACACCTTCTCGACCGTGACCCGGTCGGGATAGGCGCCCTTGATGAAGAATTCGTGCGTGAAGCGATCGGGAAACGAATGCAGGAGGAACACGTCCGACCGCTTCCCATCGCGGCCGGCGCGGCCGGCCTCCTGGTAGTACGCCTCGATGGTGCCGGGCATGGCGTGATGCACCACGACGCGCACGTTCGACTTGTCGATTCCCATGCCGAAGGCGTTCGTCGCGACGATCGCGCGCACCGACTCCTGCATGAACGCTTCCTGCACGTCGTGCCGGTGCGCGTCGTCCAGCCCTGCATGGTATGCGGACGCGGTGATGCCCGCCCGCTCCAGGGTCGCCGTCACCTTCTCCACGTTGCGACGCGTCGCCGCGTACACGATCGCGACGCCCTGATGCCGGTGGAGAATGTCGATCAGCGCCGAATCCTTGTCGGCGTCGTTCCGCGTTGGCACGACGTGGTAGCGCAGGTTCTGACGATCGAAGCCGGTGATGATCGTCTCGGCATGCTCCAGCCGGAGCTGGCGCACGATGTCCTGCCGCACGTGCTGCGTGGCGGTCGCCGTCAGCGCGACGGCCGGCGGCCATCCCAGCTTCTCCCGCACCTGCGCGACGCGCAGATAACTCGGCCGGAAGTCGTGTCCCCACTCACTGATGCAATGCGCTTCGTCCACGGCCAGCAGCGACACGCCGACGTCGCGCAACCGCTCAGCCGCGGTGCCGACGTCGAACCGTTCCGGCGCGACGTACAGCAGCTTGACGTCGCCGCGGGTGACGCGCGCCATGCGCTCCGACACCTCGCCTGAGGTGAGCGTGCTGTTCACGAAGGTGGCCGGGATGCCGCGCGCCGTCAGCGCGTCCACCTGGTCCTTCATGAGCGAGATGAGCGGGCTCACGACCACCGTCAGCCCGGGCAGCACCATGGCGGGCACCTGATAACACACCGACTTGCCGCCGCCAGTCGGCAGCACGACGAGCGTGTCTCGGCCAGCCAGGACGCTCTGCACAGCCAGCTCCTGCCCCGGCCGAAACTCCTGGAAACCGAAGCTCGCCCGCAGCGCGGCGCGAGCGGCGTCGATGGTTGGGCGAGGCGTCGCGGTGGCGCTCATGAGGACACCGTGGGCCGAACGGGCAGCCGATGCGTCATCGAAACCACGCTGCTGTCATCCCGCAGGAGGGAGCGCAGCGCAGAGATCACAGTCTCAGACCGCCCGCGCAAAGTGCCCGCGCGTGAACGAGGCGCCGAGCGCGGCGCGCACGGCGTTTGCCGGCGCGCGCTCGCCGCCGGCGAGGTCGTCGAGCATGGCGCGGTAGCCCGACACCACCTGCGCGATCGGATCTCCGACCACGTTGAAGACGAGATGGTAGTTCCGCAGCCCGCCGCGCCAGAGCTTCGGCAGGAACTCGCCGCCCTCCACCGGTCGCGAATGCAGCAGACGATTGCGGCAGGCAGAGTCGGTGGCCACGGCGAAGCTGTAGCCGGCGGGATCCGTGAGCTGCACGTTCGTGTGCTTCTGCACGCACAAATCCCGACAGGTCGTCGGCACGCGATCGAATGCTGCCGAGAGCACGCAGTGCTCGATCGTCATCCCTTCCGGCCGGCCGTACAGGAAGACGTCAAAGCCCGTCCCCTCCCACGGGGCTGTCACCGCCAGCAGCTCCTCGGTCGTAAGCTCGAGCGACACCATGATGCGTCGCGCACCGAGACGGAAGAGCTCGGCCGCGGTGTGCTGATTGAAGCAGTTCACCGCGTAGTCCGCGATCACGTCGCGGCCGGCACGTGAGAGCTCCGCGACGAGCCCCACATGGCCACTGACCATCGGCAGACCGAGGTCGAGCCACTTCTGCACCGTGCGACGCTCGTCGGGGCGCACGATCGTCGGCGTGCGGAGGCGCAAGGCGACGCCCTCCGCGCGGAGCTCGTCGGCGAGCGCCTTCACGCGCGTGACCGGCGGCGTGGGATGGCGGAGGAACGGGTCGAGCCCCACGGTGGTCGCGCCGGCCGCCGCGGCGGTTCGGGCGTCGTCGAGGGTGAAGACCGACGCCACGAGATCGAACGGGAGATTGCCCGGAGGGCACCCACACTCGCTACGCTCGTGCGGGATGACGGTGGTGTGCACCTCCTCGACGATCCCGGGCGCGGCGTCCACATGCTGGACGGCCAGCGCCGCGTCGATCCGCTCACGCCGCTCCGCCACCGCGGCCTGATGCGCCCAGTCGCGACGCTGGAGCAGCTCGTCGACCGCCTGCTGACGGAGATGATTGAGCTCGCTGATCGGAAGAAAGAGTCCGGCGCCGAGCGCTCCCATCTCGAGGCTGGCGAGCACGAACGGCGTCTCGCCGAGGCGGCCGAGCTGCTCGCGCAGCGACGCGGCGTCGAGCGCGCGCTTGGAGGCCGGCGCCAGATTGATATCGGTGCGCACCGTCACCGTTTCGCCGTCGGCCGAGAACACCGCCTTGAGCGGACCGCCGGCGCTGCCGAACAGGCGGACGTCGAGCCGGGTGCGCCGCGCGCGCAGATCGGCCGGCAGCAACGCGTAGCT
Source organism: Gemmatimonadota bacterium (assembly GCA_030947165.1). The sequence continues at coordinate 118 of JALYXJ010000246.1, read as the reverse complement.
GGCCCGAGCCCGCGCGAGCAGCGCGGCCTCGGACGACCGCACGACGCGCCACCCGTCGCCCACGACACTGCGCGAGGGGAGCCCGATTCCCTGTCGCACGCCGGCGTCGTTCGTGGAC
>JALYXJ010000485.1 GCA_030947165.1 Gemmatimonadota bacterium | reverse complement strand
CACCTACACCGGTCGCGAGCATGTCGTGGCGTCCGGCTATTTCGGCTGGCACGACTGGAGCAGCGATGCGGCCGGCGTGCCTGCCGGTGCTCGAAAGGATGTGACACGCGTGCCGTTCGACGACGTCGCCGCGCTCGAGCGTGCCGTGGCCGAGGCGGGCAGCACCCTCGCCGCGATCGTGCTGGAGCCGGTGGTCGAGCACGAGCCGTCGCGCGCGTGGCTCGAGCGCGCGCGCGCGCTGTGTGATGCCGCCGGCGCCGCGTTGGTCTTCGACGAGGTGAAGACCGGCTTTCGACTGGCACCGGGCGGCTGTCAGGAGGTGTGCGGTGTCACGCCCGATCTGGCGTCGTTCGGCAAGGCGATGGCGAACGGTTATCCGCTCGCGGCGGTGGTGGGGAAGGCGCCGTTGATGGATGCGGCGCGCCGCACCTGGATCTCGTCGACGCTCGCGAGCGAGTCGACCGCGCTCGCGGCCGCGCTCGCGGTGCTCGAGTGGCACGACACCGCCGACATCTGTGCGACGCTCGCCGAAACCGGGCGCGAGATGCGCGGAGCCGTAGGCCGCGCAATCGCCGCGAGCGGAGTCCCGGGGGTCCGTACCGACGGTGTGGATGCAATGTGGCTGATCCGCTGGGACGTGGCAGAGCGAGAGTCACGCTTCCTGATGCACGCGGTGAACGAAGGCGTGCTGTTCAAGCGCGGCGCCTACAACTTTGCAGCCGTCGCTCACGACGAGGTGGCGATCCAGGAGATCGAGGCCGCGGCGAGCGCCGCGCTCGTGGCACTCGCGGAGGAGGAGCGGTGACCGACGGCCGATTGGGCGAGGGCGGCGACGGCGGGGCGACGCTCATCGACGTGCACGCGCACTTCTATCACGCGGCCTCCGGCCGCGGCGACTGGGAGCGGGTGAATGCCGCCCGCATGCGCGCCGGCGAGCGGATAGGCGTCACCTATCACGTCGCCAGCATCCTCGGCAGCTTCGGCCATACGTCGCCCACGTACTTCCCGTCACCCGCTGACGTGACCATTGGCAATGACGCGATGGCGGCCCTGGCCGCCGCCGAGCGGTCGTGCATCAGATGGCTTGCGGCGGTCAATCCGAACTATACGACGCACGCTCTCGCTGAGATCGAACGCTGCGCGGCGCGCGGTGCGATCGGCGTGAAGCTCCTGGCGAGCCGCCGGGCTGACGATCCGCTGCTCGACCCCATTTGCCATCGGGCCGGCGAGATGGGTTTGCCCGTTCTCCATCACGTATGGCAGCATCGCACGCGGGAGTGGCCGAACCAGGAGATCTCCGACGGCCGTGATCTGGGCCGCCTGGCCGCGCGGCATCCGCGCGTCAGCTTCATCCTCGCGCACCTCGGCGGCGGCGGCGATTGGGCGCACACGCTGGAGGCCGTGCGGGACATCCCGAACATCCATCCGGACCTCTCGGGGAGCGGCGTCGATCGCGGGATGCTCGACGCGGCGCTGGAGACGCTGGGCGCACAGCGGCTGCTCTGGGCCTGCGACATCACGATGGACACCGGGCTCGCAAAATTGCGCGCGCTCGAGGTGCTCGGCCTCGACGCGGAGGCGCTGCGCGACATCCGCTGGCGCAACGCGGCGCGCCTCTTTCCGGCTGGCGCATTTCCCCGCTGCGAAGGTGAAGTCGCGGCCACGGCGCGCGGCGCGAGCGCACGTCGATGATCGACTGCGCCGCGTACATCGGGCCGTATCCCTACCGGCATCTTCCACATCCCGATCCCGAGGTGCTCGTCCGAGTGCTCGCGCGCGAGGGCTTGAGCGGCGCGTGGGTCGGCTATCTGCCGTCGGTCTGGCATCGCGATCCGGCGCCGGGTAATGCGGCGCTGTTGTCGGCGCTCGAGCCGCACCGCGACGTGTTGCGGCCTGCGCCCGTCGTGCGTCCCGACTGGCCTGGGTGGGAGCGTTCGCTGCGCGGGCTGGTGGAGCAGGGGGCTCCTGCCGTCCGCGCGTATCCGATGCATTGGGGGATGGGCGCACACGACGGGCAGCTCCGGGCTCTCGCGCTCGCCTGCGGCGAGCTCGGTGTCCCGCTCGTGCTCACGGTGCGCTTCGAGGATCTCCGCCAGCGTCACCCGCTCGACGTCGCCGGCGATCTCACCGCGGCGCACGTTCGCGCGCTCGCGCGCGCGGGCGCGAACGTGCGTCTCGTCGTCACGGGCGCGGGGCGGGAGATGCTCGAGGAGGTACACTGGGGTCTCACCCCCGAGGAACAGCGGCGGGTGTACTGGGACTTCGCCTGGATCTGGGGGCCGCCCGAGGACCACCTGGCCCATCTCTTTCGCACGGTCGGACCGGAGCGATTCGTGTACGGCACACACTGGCCGCTTCGTCTCACCCAGAATCCGCGCGCCAATCTCGACCTCCTTCCCCCCGATCTGCGCGACGCAGGCATTACCGATGCACAGAGCCTCGCGCCGGTAAGGAAAACTCCGACTTGACGTCGACGCGCGCGCACTCCGTGCAGTTTCACCCGACACTGCGCTTGCGTCGTGATTGCCGCACGAGCAAACTTGCTGGCTGGTCGGGGCATTGTGAGCTCGTTCACAAGGGTCCCCTCCTCCGACTTACCTAACCCCACCGCGATGACGCAGCGAAGGAAGTGGACCGCGATCCCGGGGCTCCTCGCCTTGATGATCGGTGCCGTCGTGCTGTCCGCCTACAGTGGCGCATCATCCTCGCAGGGCCGGGGCCCCGCACAGCCGATCAACTTCCCGCATCCCAGGCACGCCGGCGCCGTCAAGGACGGTGGCCTCGGGATGAACTGCCTCTACTGCCACAACACCGGCAACAAGTCGCCCGACGCCGGCATGCCGGCTGTGAACACGTGCCTGGGCTGCCACACCGCCGTTGCGACGGGCAAGGACGAGATCAAGAAGCTGAAGCAGTATGCCGATAGCGGCCGGCCGGTCCCGTGGGAGCGCATCCACAAGGTGCCGGAGTACGTGCACTTCCCGCACGTGCGGCACGTCAACGCCGGCGTCACCTGCCAGACCTGTCACGGTCAGGTCCAGAAGATGGACCGCGTGTATCAGTACGCATCGCTCAACATGGGGTGGTGCATCAACTGCCATGTGAACGGCTACGACCCGAAGGAAGGGCAGAAAGCGGCGGGATACGACAACGTCCCGCCGGCCGGCTACAAGGCCGGCGCGCCGTACGGGACGCCGGGCACCCGTGCCGGCATCGCGACCACCAATGCGGGCATGACGCCGCCCGGCATGAATCTCCCCCGAGACACCACTCGCAACACGGCCGGCGCGACGCCGTCCGCCGAGCGTCGCCGCGCGCGGTACGACTGCGCGGCCTGTCACTACTAGCCCGCTCGAGGAACCTCACCACATGAGCAACGACACGGGGTCGACGGGCGTCAAGCGCCGCGACTTCCTCAAGGTGCTCGGCGTTGCCAGCGCCACCGTGGGTACGGTGGGCTGCTCGTCCGAGAAGGTCGGCAAGCTGATCCCCTATCTCGTGCATCCCGACGAGACCGTGGCGGGGGTGTCCACCTACTACGCGACGACCTGCCGCGAGTGCGCCGCGAGCTGCGGCATCCTTGCGGAGACGCGCGACGGCCGCACGACCAAGCTCGAGGGGAATCCGGAGCATCCGGTGAACCGAGGTGCGCTCTGCGCGCGCGGGCAGTCGGCGCTGCAAGGCCTCTATAACCCCGACCGTCTCCGCGGCCCGATGGTCAAGGAGAACGGCGCGTGGAAGCCGATCGCGTGGGACGCGGCGCTCACGCTCGTCAGTCAGAAGCTCGGCGAAGCCCGCAGCCGGGGCGGCGCCGCGAACGCGGTCTTCCTCAATCAGCACGAGACGGGCAGCTTCCCGGGCTTCCTCGACGCCTGGCTCGCGGGCTTTGGCATGCGTCCGCATCTGAGCGTGGACTTCGAGGCGGACAGCGCCGCGATCGAGGCGAATCGGCGCAGCTACGGCGTCGCGTGGCCGAAGCTTTCGTTTCAGGACGCGAAGCTCATCGTGTCGTTCGGTGCCGACTTCCTCGAGACATGGGGCATGTCGGTGCCGCAGCAGCTCGACTTCGCCGATTCGCGTGCGAAGATCGACGGCGCGCCGCGCTTCGTGTACATCGGCCCGCGGAGATCGCTCACCGGGTTGAACGCCGATCAGTGGGTTGCGTGCAAGCCGGGCACCGAGCTGGCGATCGCCAACGCGCTCGCCGGCAGAGGCTCCATCGCCGACGCGGCGACCCAGAGCGGCGTGAAGGCCGCGACCCTCACGCGCCTGCAGCAGGAGCTCGCCTCCGCCAAGCCGGTGCTCGCGCTTTCCGGAGCACGCGGTGCCAATGCGCTGGAGCTCGCGCTGGCCGTGGCGGCGATCAATCAGGCAAACGGCGCCGTGGGCAGCACCATCCGCCCCGCCGAGAACGCGGCCGCGTTCGAGGGCGTCGCGCGATACGGCGACGTGATCGCCGCCGTCGAGCGCATGCGCGGCGGCCAGGTGCCCGTCGCGTTCGTACGGGGCGTCAATCCGGCGTACGCACTTCCTGCCGGCGCACGGTTCGCCGAGGCGTTCAGCAAGGTGCCGTTCAAGGTCAGCTTCTCGCTCTTTCCCGACGAGACGACGGAGCTGTGCGACCTGATCCTGCCCGACCTGCACTCGCTCGAGTCGTGGGGCGACGCCGAGGCCGGTCGCGGCACGGTGGCGCTTCAGCAGCCGGCGATGGATCCGGTGTTCGCCGGCACACGTGCCATCGCTGACGTGCTCATCGCGCTCGCGCAGAAGGACCCGGCCAACGCGTCGCGCTATCCGCAGAAGGACTATCGCGGATGGCTGATGAGCCGCTTCCCTGGTGGCATGACGGCGTTCACCGCCACGCTCACCAAGGGCGTCGGCGCCGGCGCGGTCGCACCACGAACGGCGTCAGCTACCGCGGTCCCCGCGGTGACGGCGCCGCAGCCGCTCGACCAGACGCGGGGTGACTACTACCTCGTGGTGTATCCGTCGCCGGTGCTCGGCGACGGCCGCGGCGCCAACAAGCCATGGCTGCAGGAGCTCCCCGATCCGGTCACGAAGGTCTTGTGGAGCTCGTGGGTGGAGCTGCACCCCGAGACGGCCACGAAGCTCGGTATCGAGCGCGGCGACATCGTCGAGGTCGGCACGAGCGCCGGCAAGGTGCGCGCGCCGGCGTACCTCTACCTCGGCATTCGTCCCGACACAATCGCCGTCGCGCTCGGGCAGGGGCACCATGCCGCCGCCAGGCTCGAGGAGTTCGACGGAACGCACAACGACAACGTGCCGATGCAGTGGGGCTACGGGCGCTATGCGCGCAACCTCGGCGTGCGTGCGCACGATCTCCTTGCGCCCGGCAGCGACAATGCGGGTGGTTTTGCGCTCGTGAGCACGAAGGCCACCCTGACGAAAACGGGCGACCACGACACGCTCGTGTCCACGGAGGGCTCGGCGCGCCAGCACGGCCGCGGGATCGCCCAGGCGGTGCTCGTGACCGCGCTCGGCACAACCGGCGACACGAAAGGCGCCGAGAACGCGCACGAGGTCGGGCCGCAGGGCGCCACTCCGCCGGGCGCTCGCAC
>JALYXJ010000477.1 GCA_030947165.1 Gemmatimonadota bacterium | reverse complement strand
CGATCTGGCGGCCCGCTCGGAGAAGGAGGATCCGACCGCTGGCCTCTCGCCCGAAGCGAAGGTCCACTGGATGGTCCTCCATCGCAAGAAGGAAGGGATCGAGGACGCGCTCGACGCCGCGGGCGTGCGCGAGCAGCCCGTGCGCGTGCTCAACGAAGTGCTGCTGCCGGCCATGAAGGAGGTCGGCGACAAGTTCGGCGCCGGCGAGCTGATTCTTCCCTTCGTGCTCCAGAGCGCGGAGGTCATGAAGAAGGCGGTGAAGCACCTCGAGACCTTCCTCGAGAAGGCCGAGGGCTACACCAAGGGCAAGGTCGTGCTCGCGACCGTGTACGGCGACGTCCACGACATCGGCAAGTCGCTCGTCAACACCATCCTCAGCAACAACGGCTACACGGTGTTCGACCTGGGCAAGCAGGTGCCGGTGAACACGATCATCGAGAAGGCGCTCGAGGTCGGGGCCGACGCGATCGGACTGTCCGCGCTGCTCGTGAGTACGAGCAAGCAGATGCCGCTCTGTGTGCAGGAGCTGGACAAGCGCGGCATCCATCTGCCGGTGCTCATCGGCGGCGCGGCGATCAACCGCCGCTTCGGGCGGCGCGCCATGTTCGTGGACGGCGAGCGGCCGTACGAGTCGGGGGTCTTCTACTGCAAGGATGCGTTCGAGGGTCTCGAGACGATGGACGCGCTGCAGGGCGGCGACACGCGCCGCCGCGATCTGACGGCCAAGCTCATCGCCGACGCGCGCAAGGACGTGTTCCTGAACACGAGCGTCGGCAAGGACATCCGCAGCGGCACCGAAGACGGCGCGCGCAGCGATGTGTCGCACGATCACGCGGTTCCGGCGGCGCCCTTCTGGGGTCCGAAGGTGCTGGACGACATTCCCCTCGATGAGGTGCTCGACCTGCTCGACCTCGACGAGCTGTTTCGCCTCCAGTGGGGCGGACGAGGCTCCGGGCCGGAGTACGACCGGATGGTCAGGGAAGAGTTCCAGCCCACGCTGGCCCGGCTGCGTGCGGAGGCGCTGAGAGACGGTTGGGTGAAGCCGCGTGCCGTGTACGGCTATTACCCGACCCAAAGCATCGGCAACGACATCGTGATCTACGAGCCGGAGCCCTACGCGAAGGACGGCACGCTGGCGGAGAAGACACGCTTCCACTTCCCTCGGCAGGAGGGGCGGGAGCGCCTCTGCATCGCCGACTACTTCCGCGCCGCGACGAGCGGCGACGTCGACGTCGTCGCGTTCCAGATCGTCACGGTCGGCGACGACGCGACTCGCCGCTTCGAGGTGCTCCAGGGCAAGGGCGAATACAGCGAGGCATTCTACTCGCACGGCCTCGCGGTCGAAGCCGCCGAGGCGGTCGCCGAGTGGCTCCATCGCCGCATTCGTCGCGAGCTCGGTATCCCGGGAGGCCGGGGCAAACGATATTCGTGGGGGTATGGCGCCTGTCCCGATCTCGAGGATCACGCGCAGTTGTTCAAGATTCTCCCCGCCGAGGAGGCGCTCGGCATGGAGCTGACGTCGGCGTATCAGCTGATTCCCGAGCAGAGTACGGCGGCGATCCTCGTCCATCATCCCCAGGCGAAGTACTATGCGGTCCGGACGGCTGGGGAGGCCGTTCTCGCATGAATTATCGCAGCAGTACCTCGTACCTCGTACTTCGTACCAAGTACGAAGTACCAGTGCACGGCAGTGTCGTTCGGCGGAGGACCCAGTGAGCGGCGAAGCGCTCCGACGCCTGCTCGACCCTGAAGCGCTCGTGCTGTTCGACGGCGCGATGGGGACGATGTTGTACGCGAGGGGCGTGTTCATCAATCAGTGCTACGACGAGCTGAACCTCCGCTCGCCCGACCTCGTGCGCGACGTGCACCGCGCGTACGTGAAGGCCGGTGCCGAGGTGCTGGAGACGAACAGCTTCGGCGCGAATCGCATCAAGCTCGGGCAGTTCGGCCTCGGCGCGCAAACGCGTGAGCTCAACCGCCGCGCCGCGGAGCTGGCCCGCGAGGCGATCGAGCAGGCAGGAGGACACGACGTGCTCGTGGCGGGCGCGGTCGGCCCGCTCGGCGTGCGCCTCGAGCCCTACGGCCCCACGTCGACCGAGGAAGCGCGCGAGGTGTTCCGCGAGCAGATGGAGGGGCTGGGCGCCGGCGGCGCCGACCTGTTCATCCTCGAGACCTTCAGCGACCTGCACGAGATCGGTCAGGCAATCGCCGCAGCCCGCGAGGTGAACCCGTCGCTGCCGGTCGTGGCACAGATGACGATCGGCGCCGATGGTCTCACCCCATACGGCGCGACCCCCGAAGACGTCGCACGCGCGCTCGACGGTTTCGGCGCCGACGTCATCGGTCTGAATTGCTCGGTCGGACCGCAGATCATTCTCGACGCGATCGAGAAGATGGTGCCGCATACCCGGAAGAAGCTCTCGGCGCAGCCGAATGCCGGCATGCCGCGCGACGTCGGCGGTCGCAGCATGTACATGGCGAGCCCGGAGTACATGGCAAGCTATGCGCGCCATCTCGTGCAGGCCGGCGCCAAGGTGGTGGGCGGCTGCTGCGGCACCACGCCGGAGCACATTCACGCCATGTGCGAGGGCGTGCGGCCGCTGAGCCCGCGCTTCGCGCGCACCGGCGCCTCCGCCGCGCACGCCACGGTGGCTGTCGCACCGGCGCGCGAGAAGAAGCGCACCGCCGACGTGGAGGAAGTGCCACTCGCGGCACGCTCCCGCTGGGGCGCCAAGATCGCCGCCGGTCGCTTCGTGACGAGCGTCGAGATCGTGCCTCCGCGCGGCGTGGACGCGACCCGCATGCTCGCCGACGTCGGCCAGCTCAAGCGAGCCGGTGTGGATGCCGTGAACGTGCCCGACGGTCCGCGCGCGCAGAGCCGCATGGGCGCGCTCCTTACCTCGCTGCTGATCGAGCAGCGCGTCGGGATCGAGACGGTGACGCATTACGCCTGTCGCGACCGCAACCTGCTCGGCATGCTGAGTGATTTGTTGGGCGCCTCGGCGGTTGGCCTCCGCAATCTGCTGCTCATCACCGGCGATCCGCCCAAGATGGGTCCCTATCCCAGTGCGACGGCCGTATTCGACATCGACGCGATCGGGCTCACGAACCTCGTGCACAACCTGAATCACGGGAAGGATCCGGGCGACAACGCCATCGGCACGCCGACGCAGTTCGTCGTCGGCGTCGGTGTGAACCCGGCGCCGATCGACCTCGAGCACGAGCTCAAGCGGTTCGCGTGGAAAGTCGAGGCGGGCGCGGAGTTCGCCGTCACGCAGCCGGTGTTCGACGCGTCGCAGCTCGAGAACTTCCTGCGACGCACCGAAGGCGCGCGCGTCCCGATCGTCGCGGGCATCTGGCCGCTGGTCAGCGTGCGCAATGCCGAGTTCCTCGCGAACGAGGTGCCCGGCGTGAGTGTGCCGGAGAGCATCATCACGCGCATGCGGAAGGCCGGCGAACGCTCGAAAGAGCACGCGGTGGCCGAAGGTATTGCGATCGCACGCGAGATGCTCGACCGCGTCCGGGGCGGCGTGCAGGGCGTGCAGGTCTCCGCGCCGTTCGGCAAGGTCGAGCTCGCGCTCGAGGTGTTCGGCGACTCGCTCGACGCCTCGAGCGCGGCGGTGAAGTCGACGAACGCCGCGGTGCCGGTGTAGGGGCAGCTGGCGTCATCGCGCCCGCGGGGGGCGCGTGCGCTCGCTGCACGCTGGTGATGCTGGTCGCGAGATCGGACCGCCTAGGTGAACTGCGCAAATCCGACCGTATTGCCGCCCGGCTCGCGCACATAGATCTCGGTGCTGCCGTAGAAGGTCGTGTGCCGCGGCTGCACGACCGGTGCGCCCTCGAGCGCGCGCTCCACGGCATCGAGGTCCTGGGTCGTGATGAACAGGCCTGTGGAGTGGCCGGTCAGCTCCGCCGCCGCCTCGGGCCGGTCGGCGATCACGCTGGCCCGCGTTTGATACATGACCTCGATGTCTCCCCTCTTGAGGCTCGCGAAGACGAGTTGGCCATCGTCACCGGGGACCTGGTTCTCGGCGGTGAATCCGAGGCGGTCCACCCAGAATGCGAGGCACGGCTCGACCTTGTCGACGACGAGCACCGGGGTGAGCGACCCGAGCGTTGGCTGCGAGGAGGAGGGAGACATATCGGTACCTGAGTTGAGGGTAAAAAGCTGCGGTGCCGAATAAAAGCCGAAACGGCCGGATCGGCAAGCAGGCGCTAACTTTGAGTCGTTGCTTCCCTCGAGGGCGGTCTGATGCAGGCGATTCTGTTGATCGATCACGGCTCGCGTCGCGACGCGGCCAATGAGATGATGGACTGCATGGCGAACCTCGTCCAGGCCATGGCCGGCGCGGAGGTTGTGGTCCGGTATGCACACATGGAGCTCGCAGAGCCGTCGATCTCGGCCGGTGTACGAAGCTGCGTGGACGCTGGCGCCACCGAGCTCATCGTCTTCCCCTACATGCTTTCGCCCGGCAAGCATTCCACGGGCGACATCCCTCGCATGGTCGCGCAGGCCGCGGAGCCGTATCCGACGCTCGAGGTGCGCGTCACGAGCGCCTTCGGCGTGCACGAGAAGCTCGCGGAGCTGATCCTCGGCCGTGCCGGCGTTCCCATCGCCAATCCGCTCGGCGCCGACGAAGCAGCGCGCTGCTGGCACTCGTCGCAATCGACGAGCGCCTGCGGCGACGCCTGCCGCTGCCGTCCGGTGAGCGACACGACAGCCGCCGTACCGAACGTCATCTCGCGCTGACCTGCTTCCCCACGACTCGACACACCATGTCCACCGATATCGCCAGCGCGCGTCCACCGCTCACGATGCTTTCCGACGACGAGCTCGCGTTCCGCGATGCCGTGGCCGGCTTCGCGGCCGAGGAGGTGAAGCCGCGCGTCGCTGCGATGGAGCGGGCGGGCAGGATCGACCAGGCGCTCGTGGCGCAGTACTTCGAGATGGGGTTGATGGGGATCGAGGTGCCCGAGCAATATGGCGGTGCCGGCGGCTCGCTCATGATGGTCACGCTCGCCGTCGAAGAGATCAGCAAGCACGACGCCTCCGCCGCCATCGTGGTGGACGTGCAGAATACGCTCGTGAACTATCCCATCACTCGCTATGGCAGCGACGCGCTCAAGGCCAGGTACCTGCCACGTCTGACGAGCGACACGATTGGCGCGTACGCGCTCAGTGAGCCGGGCTCCGGCTCCGATGCGTTCGGGATGTCGACGCGGGCCGTGGAAAAGGGCGACACGTGGGTGCTCACCGGCCGCAAGATGTGGATCACCAACGGCGCGGAAGCCGGCATCTACATCGTCTTCGCGAACACGAATCCGGGCGCCGGCTACAAGGGTATCACCGCGTTCATCGTGGAGCGCGGATTCCCGGGCTTCTCGGTGGGAAAGAAGGAGGACAAGCTCGGCATCCGCGCCAGCAGCACGACGGAGCTGATCCTCGACGCTGTCGCGGTACCTGCTGAGAACGTGCTTGGCCCCGTCGGTCAGGGCTACAAGGTGGCGATCGAGACGCTGAACGAGGGACGCATCGGCATCGGCGCGCAGATGATCGGCATCTGCCAGGGCGCGCTCGGCGCCGCTACCGCGTACGTGAAGGAGCGCCAGCAGTTCGGAAAGCCGCTCGCCGAGTTTCAGGGGATTCAGTTCCAGCTTGCGCAGGCCCGCACGGAAGCCGAGGCCGCGCGCTTGATGGTGTACAACGCCGCGCGCCTCAAGGACGCCGGCCACGACATCTCCATGGAAGGCGCGATGTCGAAGCTGTTCTCGTCGCAGGTGGCCGAGCGCGTGACGTCGATCTCGCTCGAGCTGTTCGGCGGCTACGGCTACACCACCGACTATCCGGCCGAGAAGTTTTACCGCGACGCGAAGATCGGCGCGATCTACGAGGGGACGAGCAACATGCAGTTGCAGACGATCGCGAAGCAGATGCTGAAGTGAGCGCGCCAGGGGCGTTGACCATTCTGTCGCCATGCGCCCTCCAAGTGAAGCGCCCTACTTCGTCCTGATCCTGATGACCCCGTTCGCCGCCGCCGGATCGCTGTACAGCTTCGCCGCCTCGGGACCCTTGATGATGTCGACCGTCTTGAAGTCCTTCGCGTTCAGTCGCTGGAACGCCGCAGCGTCGATGCGCACACCGTCCACCAGGATGAGGCCCGACATCATCTGATTGTCGGGACCAGGTGTCCGCAGCTTCATCGGACCGGTCGCTTGAGTCGCCTCGCCGTGCATCGTGGCGTGGAGCCGCTTGAGCGCACTGCGCTCGGTCGCTGACTCGGGGGTCGGCGCCTGACCGTTCGTCGTGATGAAAATGGTGGGATCCTCGTGCTGCCCCTGCTCGATGCGCACGGTCGCGATCTGATTCGGCGTGATCGCATGCGCTTCCCGCGCGGTCACTCTCGCCCCATTCACATAGAAGGTCGTCTGTGCCAGCGCGCGTTCGTCCATCATCTTCGCCTGCATGACGCTGTGCTGCGCGCCGGCCACGTCCATGGCGCTGATCTCGGCGGCGGTTGGCACCTTCGCCTCGCATGCGGCCAGGAGCGACACGCCGGCGCATACGAACAGCACGACGGCGCGGAGATGGACGTGAGTGGATCGGGTCGGCTTCATGGCGAGCAACCTCCGTTCGAGATGTGATGCTTCGTCGGCGAGCGCGGTCGCGCCCACCTGAAATCCGGCGCACCGTTCTGCCAGATCGATCAACACGGCGCCGTATCGGCGCGCCGGCACACCGCATCGCAGCACGCGGGCGTCACAGTCGAGCTCGATCGCGAGACGCAGGCGCGAGAGCATCCACCACACGGCCGGATGCCATGGGACGAGCGCTACCGCCAGCGTCGCACCGCCGAGCAACAGGTGATCCCGGCCGCGCACGTGTTCCGACTCGTGCGCGACCACCACACGCTGCTCCTCCTCGGTACGGTGGAGCAGCCACTGGGGCACGACGATCTCCGGGTTCACCACCCCGACGACCGCCGGACCGACCGACGGTGCGATGCGAACGCGCCGGCCCTGGAGCTCGGCGGTGGGCCATGCTCGCCGCACTCGCCGCATCCGGAGATGCACGAAGGCGAGTATCACGAGCGCGGCCAGGCTGCACACGATCCAGAGCATCCCCACGATGAGCGTGGCGCGCTCGGGAAGCAGGCGCGCGATGGCCACCACCCCGGACTGCACGAGCGCCGCGGCGGCATCGAGCGTTGTGGCGAATGCCGAGAAGATGCCAACCGTGGTAGTGGCGCCTGCAGTGGCCACCTTCACGCCTTCGGGCAGCGCGACGACCGGCTTGGCCGCCGCACCGACGCTCGTCAGCGTGGATGTGAGCACAACAGCGACTGCGGCGCCGATGCATGCTGCCCACACCCACCGTGTCGGCATTCGATGCTGACGGCACAGCCCTTCGATCGCGACACCGCACACGGCGAGCAGTGTCCCGGTCACGAGGCCGTATACCACCCACCCGGCGCTCACGGCTTCTCTCCCAGCCGCTCGGCGAGCATCCGCCGCATGCGCTCCAGCTCCTCGCGTCCCAACCCGCGATCCGACACGAGCTGCGCGAACATCCGCTCGGCGGAGCCGTGGAAGATGGCGTCCTTGATGCGCGCCAGCGCACTGCCGCCAGCGTGTTCGGCTTCGACGACGGCGAAGTACCGGTACGCTCGCCCCTCCGCCTCGTGCCGCACGTAGCCCTTCTCCTCGAGCGTCTGCAGGGCGGAGAGGACAGAGGTGTACGCGAGCTTCTCCTCGAGCTCCTCGCGCACCTCGGTGACGGTTGCGGACCCGAGCCGCCAGAGAATGCTCATCACCTCGAGCTCGCGCGGGGGAAAGTAGACGTCGTCCATTGCAGTTGGGGAAATGGGGTCGTCCTGACTGAAGCCACGGACCTGCACGTGCTGCACTATTCCGTGACGTCGTCCTGAGCGAAGCGAAGAACCTGCACGTGCAGGCACTCTCTACTGGTTCTTCCGTAGTATGTGGCCCGTCGATCCGGTTGTCAACTGCTTTTTCCGTAGCCGGGCGGGAAATCAACCCTCTCGCGGGAGCCGTTGTCCTAGTGATGCGCCACCCGCCCCCCGTACGCCCACCTGGAGACTCCATGCGCCAGCTTCCCCGCCGATCCCTCATCGCATTCGCGCTGCTGCTCTCGGCCGCCCCTCTATATGCGCAGCGTTACGACGAAGACGACAACGCCCGCTGGCTCGACCAGTGTCGCAACAACTGGAACAGCGATCGCGATCGGGGACGGGCGTGCGAGGTACGCACCGTACCGGTCCGCCTGACCGGTCGGGCGCTGGAGATCGACGGCCGGGAGAACGGTGGCATCAAGGTGCGCGGCTGGAATGGCGACTCCGTGCGGGTGACGGCGCGCATTCAGGCGTGGGACGACGACGATGCCGGCGCGGAGAACCTGATCAAGGAGATTCGGTTCACCACGGACGGCCGTCGCGTACGCGCGGAAGGGCCGAGTGGCGGCTGGCACCGCCGGAACTGGTCGGTGAGCTACATGGTCTGGGTTCCGCGCCGCTTCGACCTGACGCTCGATGCCAACAATGGCGGGCTCGGGGTGACGGGTGTGCGGGGCAAGCTCGATCTCCGCACGACCAACGGCGGCGTCTCCCTGGAGGACGTGGGCGGAGACGTCCATGCCCGCACCCAGAACGGCGGCCTGAGTGTCAGTCTCACGGGCAGCCAGTGGGAGGGAGCCGGGCTCGACGCCGAAACGCAGAATGGCGGCGTCCGGATGTCCATCCCCGAGAAGTACGCCGCCACGCTCGAGACGGGGACGGTGAATGGATCGATGCAGACCGACTTCCCGATCACCGTGCAGGGCCGGATCTCCCGGCGGCTCACACTGCCGCTGAATGGCGGCGGCAAGACGATCCGCGCGATGACGACCAATGGCGGGGTGCGGTTGTCCGCGCGTTAGAGTCGTCCTGAGGGAGCGAAGCGACCGAAGGACCTGCACGTGCGGGTCCTTCGCTGACGCTCAGGACGACAGGCCCGGTTCGGCCCGCCCGGCAAGCGCAACGCCCCGTCCCTCCGGGATCATCCCTTGCCTGAAGTGGTAGTAACTTCTTCTACCACTTCAACCGAGCCCGACTCGATGCCGACCCCATTCCGGTCGCTGTTCTGCGCTTTCCTGGTTGCCGCCGCGCCGCTCGCCGCCCAGGCGCCATCCCCCGCCGCTCCGGCGGCCGTGACGGCCATGCCACGTTTCGACAACACCGGCGTGTCCGATACGTCGGTCTTCGCACCGCTCGACCTGCCGTCGCCCAACCTGTATCGCAGCGGCTCCGGCGCGCCCGGACCTCGGTACTGGCAGAACCACGCCGACTACGACATCAAGGCGTCACTCGACACCACGGGCAAAACGCTCAACGGCTCACTACGGCTGCGGTACACCAACAACTCACCCGACACGCTGCACTTCATCTGGATGCAGATGGAGCAGAACGCGTTCAAGGACAAATCCCTCAACTCCTTCATCTTCCCGCAGGACTCGCGCTTCGGCGCGCGTGGCTTCGAGGGCGGAGATGTCGTGACGCAGTTTGAGCAGGTGCTGAGCGGACGCAATGCGCGCCGCGTGTCGCTCAAGCGCCGCGACAACGGCACAGTGATGAAGATCGATCTCGCCGAGCCGCTCGCCCCGGGCAAGGTCGCCACCTTCGACATCGCCTGGCACTTCCTCGTGCCCGAGCACGGTGCCGACCGCATGGGCCGTGAGGGGCCGCTGTACGAGCTCGCGCAGTGGTATCCGCGCGTGAACGTGTATGACGATCTCCGGGGATGGAACACCGAACCCTACTTGGGACAGGGCGAGTTCTACCTCGAGTACGGCGACTTCACGGTGGAGCTGACCGTGCCCGCGGGCTACACCGTCGCCAGCACGGGACTGCTCACCAACCCGCGCGACGTGCTCACGCCGACGATCATCAGCCGGCTCGCGCAGGCGGCGAAGTCGGACAAGCCGGTCAATATCGTCACGCTGGCGGACATTCAGTCGGGCGCAGCCCATCCGACGCGGAGCGGCATGTTGACCTGGAAGTTTTCGGCGAAGAACGTGCGCGACGTCGCCTGGGCCGCATCACCTGAATACCTCTGGGATGCCAGCAGCTGGAGAGGCGTTCTCACCCAGGCATACTATCGCCCGTCCGCGGTCGATCCCTGGAAGGACGCCGCGGATCAGGTCCACATGTCGATCGACGAATACTCGACGCGCTGGTTCCAGTATCCCTGGCCGCAGATGAGCGCCGTGGAGGGACCGATCAGCGGGATGGAGTATCCCATGTTGATCATGGAGGCCAAGAGCGACGACAAGTACGACCTGTACAACGTCGTCACGCACGAGGCGGGTCATAACTGGTTCCCGATGCTCGTCGGCAGCAACGAGCGCGTGCACATGTGGCAGGATGAGGGGTTCAACACCTTCATCAACACGTTCAGCGAGGCGCGCCGTTATCCGGAGCGCGGCGACCAGAGGGCGCGGGCCCTTGGCGAGCGGACATACGTGGAAGGCGCGATGAAGGTGAATGCGGACCAGCCGATCGACATCATGCCGGACCGCATCGATCCGCGGCTGCTGGGGCTCAGCGCCTACGTCAAGCCGAGTGTCGGGCTTCAGCTCCTGCGCCAGGAGATCATGGGCCCCGAGGCGTTCGACGACGCGTTCCGGACCTACATCCAGCGCTGGGCGTTCAAGCATCCGTCGCCCACCGACTTCTACCGCACCATGGAGGACGTGGGCGGACGACGTCTCGACTGGTTCTGGCGCGAGTGGTTCAAGGAAAACCCGCACTTCGATCAGGCGATCGACTCGGTGGCGGCAACCCGCAGTGGCGACGTGCAGACCGTCGCGGTGCAGTACGGCAACCGCGCGCGCGGCGTGCTGCCGATCCACGCTCGCTTCTCGTTCAGCGACGGCTCCTCGGAGTCCTTCGACTATCCGGCTGAAGTGTGGAGCACGAATTCCAGGCGCTACCCACGCACCTACACCTTCCGCGGGAAGACGCTGAACCGCATCGACCTCGATCCGGACAAACGGCTGCCGGACCTCAACCGCGACAACAACGTGTGGACGGCACCCGGTGCCGGCGCGCCCGGCCCGCGGCCCTAGCGAACGCGGCGCTTTCATAACTCGTTGTGACGAAAAGGCGACCAGACCTGGTCGCCTTTTCTGCAACAGGCTGCTTGGCAGGCATCTTGCGCGCTTTCACGAGGTGCGCAAGCTCATGAACGGACCCGACGAAGGGCGACAGCTGAACGCCAGCCGTGCGCCGTCGCAGCGCGAGCGATGCAGTTTGGCCCGAATCCGATACCGATGACCGACGAGAGACGATTCGAGGAGTTGTTGGCCGAGTTCGAGCGGATTGGAGTGGACCTGCACAGCTTTCCCGCCGGCCTCACCGTTTCTCGGGAGGAGGCACTCAACATCCTGCGGTCACTTCCAGCGGATGCCGGGCCCGCGGCGTTCCTGGCGGGGGTGCGTGAGGTGTTGCAGAATCGCACGACGCCGCCTGGCGGAACGCCGCAGCAGTCGCTCGAGGGGGCTGGGGTCAGGCCTCAGCCGGATGGCGCCGAGTCGGCGAGCCGGTCCAGCTCCGCGACGAGCGCGCCGCCGAAGTAGTATTCGAGCTCGCTGCGTGCCATCTCGTACGCGGTCGGCCCCTCCCCCGCACAGATCAATGATCCGTCGGCCAGCTCCTCCGAGCACAGGAGCGCACCGGCCCCGAAGGTGATGGGAAAAAGCGCGCTCACCATCGGCTTGATCGCGTGATAGTCCTCGCCGCGGTCGAGCGCGAAGCCGTGCAGGGCGCAGCCGCGCTCATCGCGACGAAGGAAGACGCAGCGGCCGTCGACGATCGCCGTGCGGGTCGCGCCGCCGCCGGGAAAGTCCTCATCCCGCACGACAGCGTCCACGAAC
>JALYXJ010000236.1 GCA_030947165.1 Gemmatimonadota bacterium | reverse complement strand
AGGCGAGGAGCGCCGCGCGACGCGCGGCCGGGACGGTGAGGAGGTCGGTGGGGGGCACGGTCGAGGAGTCGGGAAAACGAGAAGCGGCGCCCGCGTGGGCGCCGCTCTCGAATCTAGCGCGGTGCGTCGTCAGTCGCCCATCGAGTGCGCGGTACCGCCGCGGCCGATGTGCGAGTGGCTCTTGCTGTACATGAAGTACACGACGAGGCCAATGATCAGCCAGACGACGAGGCGGATCCACGTGTCCTTCGGCAGGCCGGCCATGAGCCCGAAGCAGCTCAGGATGCCGAGGGCGGGCACCAGCGGCACCAGCGGCGTCTTGAAGGCGCGCGGGATCTCCGGTGAGCGCACGCGCAGGATCCAGACGCCCGCACAGACGATCACGAAGGCCAGCAGCGTCCCGATGCTCACGAGCTGTCCGAGCAGACCGATCGGGAAGAGCCCGGCGACGATTGCGGCGATGGTGCCTGTCATGATCGTCGTGATGTAGGGCGTCTTGAAGCGCGGATGGACCTTCGCGAACACCGGCGGCAGCAGGCCGTCGCGGGCCATCGAGTAGAACACGCGCGGCTGGCCCATGAGCATCACGAGCACCACCGAGGCGAGTCCGGCGAGCGATCCGATCTCGACGGCGTAGCGCAGCCAGGCCAGCGACGAGCCGGCCGCCGCGATCGCGACCACGATCGGCGCCGGATCGTTGAGCTTCGTGTAGTGCACCATGCCCGTCATGACGAGCGCCATGAGGATGTAGAGAATGGTGCAGATGAACAGTGACCCCAGGATGCCGATCGGCATGTCCTTCTGGGGATTCTTCGCTTCCTGCGCCGCCGTACTCACGGCATCGAAGCCGATGTAGGCGAAGAAGATCACGCCGGCGCCGCGCAGCACGCCGCTCCAGCCGAACTCGCCGAAGTGTCCGGTGTTGGGGGGAATGAACGGGTGCCAGTTGGCCGTGTTCACGTACATGAACCCGAAGCCGATCACCAGGAACACGATGGCGATCTTGACGAACACGATGACGTTGTTGAACCGTGCCGACTCCTTGATGCCGATCACGAGGATCACGGTCATCAGCGCGACGAGCACCATCGCGGGAACGTTCAGCACCGCGCCAGTGCTCGAAAAGTTGTTCAGCGCATCCACGGCGATCGGTGCGTCCGTCCACTGCGTCGGGATCACGAGCCCGAACTCGGCGAGGAACTTCACGAAGTTGCCGCCCCAGCCCACCGCGACCGTCGCGGCGCCGAAGAGGTACTCCAGCATCAGATCCCAGCCAATGATCCAGGCGACGAACTCTCCCATCGTGGCGTAGCCGTACGTATACGCTGAGCCGGCGATCGGGATCATGCTGGCGAACTCGGCATAGCAGAGTCCCGCGAAGCCGCAGGCCACGCCAGCGAGAATCATCGACATCACCACACCGGGGCCGGCGTACAGCGCGGCGGCGTTTCCGGTGAGGACGAAGATTCCGGCGCCGATGATCGCGCCGATGCCCAGCAACGTGAGGTTCGACGCCGTCAGCGTCCGTCGCAGCGAGCCTTCACCCTCTTCCGCGGCCTCGCGCTGGAGAACCGCAACACTCTTTCTCGACCACAAGCCCATCGGGGGAGTCTCCGGAAAGCAAGAAAGGACCGGCACGGTCGCGCGCCGCCGTCGGGGAAGATTGTATACAGATTTGGGACGCGACAACTTCGTCGGAAGGAACGAGCTTGTCAACTGCGACGGTGTAGCGGTAAGGCGGTAAGGCGGTAAGGCAGTCACCGCCATACCGCCCGATCGCGTTACCGCCCGACCACTACAAGCTGTAGTTCGGCGCCTCGCGTGTGATCGTCACATCGTGTGGATGCGATTCCCGCAGCCCCGCCGCGGTGATGCGCACGAAGCTGGTGCGCGTGCGCAGCTCGTCGATCGTCGCGCATCCAACGTAGCCCATGCCGCTCCGCAGGCCGCCCACCATCTGGAACAGGACGTCGGCCACTGGGCCGCGATAGGGAACCCGTCCTTCGATGCCCTCCGGCACGAGCTTCTTCGGCGACAGCTCACCTTCCTGGAAGTAGCGGTCGGCGCTGCCATCCTGCATGGCGCTCAGCGATCCCATGCCGCGCACCATCTTGAACCGGCGTCCCTCCAGCAGGAAGGTCTCGCCGGGGCTCTCTTCGGTGCCGGCGAGCATGCTGCCCATCATCACGCTCGACGCGCCGGCCGCGAGCGCCTTCACGGCGTCGCCGGAATACTTGATGCCGCCGTCGGCGATGACGGGCACGTCGCCCGCGCCCTCCACGGCGTCGAACACCGCGGTGAGCTGCGGGACGCCGACGCCGGTGACGACGCGGGTCGTGCAAATGGAGCCGGGACCCACTCCCACCTTCACCGCGTCCACGCCGCGCTCGACGAGCGCGCGGGCACCCTCGCGTGTGGCGATGTTGCCGACGACGAGCTGCGTATCGGGGAACGCCTCGCGGATCGTCGACGTCGCCTCGAGCACCCCTTCCGAGTGACCGTGCGCCGTGTCGATGATGAGCGCATCCACCCCCGCGTCGATCAGTGCCGTGGCCCGCGTGAGGAAGTCACCGGCGGCGCCGATGGCTGCGGCGACGCGCAGCCGACCGTGCGTGTCCTTGTTCGCGGTCGGATACTGCCGGCGCTTGTGAATGTCCTTGACCGTGATCAGCCCCTTGAGGCGCCGGTCCGCGTCGACCACGGGCAGCTTCTCGATCCGGTTTTTGCCGAGGATTTTCTCGGCCTCCTCGAGCGTCGTGCCGAGCGGCGCCGTGACAAGCCGGTCCTTGGTCATCGCCTCCGCCACCGGCCGATCGAGGCTGCGCTCGAACTGGAGGTCGCGATTCGTGATGATGCCGACGAGCCGTCCTTCGGCGTCGACGATCGGCACGCCCGACACCCGAAAGCGCGTCATGAGGTTGCTGGCTTCGCGCAGCGACGCCGTCTCCGGCAGCGTGTACGGGTTGATGATCATCCCGCTCTCGCTGCGCTTCACGATGTCCACCTGCATCGCCTGCCGGTCGATGGACATGTTCTTGTGCAGCACGCCGATCCCGCCCGACCGGGCCATCGCGATGGCCATGTCGGCTTCGGTGACGGTGTCCATCGCCGCCGACACGAGGGGGACGTTCAGCTCGATCTGCCGCGAGAACCACGAGCGGGTGGACACATCCTTCGGATGCATCACCGAGTGGCGCGGGGTGAGGAGGACGTCGTCGAAGGTCAGCGCGACGTCGTCGCGAACGCGCGAGGCGCCGTTGGATGGCTGGTCCCCAGTGCGCGACGGCCCGCTCTCAGCGTGCTGCTGAGTCGCGGGCCGTGGATTGGTCTTATTGGAGCGGATTTGTGTCGCCATGGCGAAACGTAGGCGGGAAAGCGCAAAACTGCTAGGGCGCGGACCGGTTCCGCCGGCCTCAGCGCAGCCCCCGCTATCCCCTCCCGATGACCTTCAGCCGCCGCCGGATCCCCTTCGGGAGGAAGAACGCCGCGGCCGCCAGCACAGCCTCCAGGTTGAGGTCGGCGAGATCCTCGATCGCTCCGTTCCAGTGTGCCATCAGCACGGTGCGTCCCGAATTGGCGATCAGGCGCTGGAGTGCCAGCACCAGCAGGAAGACGTCGTCAACCTCGCCGAGGAAGGGAATGAAGTCGGGAATGATGTCGATCGGCATGGCGATGTACGCCATCGCGCCGGCGACGAGGAGCTTGTCGACGGCACTCACGCGCCGGTCGATCAGCAGCCCGCCCAGCAGACGCATGTAGGCGGGCAGCTGCTTCATGTAATAGATCACCGTGCGCTTGGCGCCGGTGCGCGGGGTCGCCTCGGCCGCGCGCGGGCGGCTTGCCGAGGCACTCGCGCCCGCGGTCTTGCGTCGGGTCTGTCTTCCGGTTGTCGTGGCCACGCTCCTGCTCCCTTACCTGGTGGTGGGGCCGCCGCCAGACTGAGTGCCGGCGGACGGCGGCGCGCCGCCAGGGGTCGAGACGTCGGCGGCGCTGGTCCCAGTCGCACCACTCGTGCCGCCCGCGCCCGGCTGTCCCTCCCCGGTGCCGGCTGGCCGGGGGGTCGCGGGCATGCTGGCCGCCGTCGTCGCGGCGTCCACCACGCGCGACGTCGCGCTCATCAGGTCGCTCGCCACCGACTTCCCAGCGGCGGCCGCCCCGCTGAGCACCCCCACCGCTTTGTTCATCAGGCCCATCGTCTCGGCAATCGCCGACGCGCTCACCTTGCCCGCCCGCAGCCGCTCCTCGACCGCGTCGGCAAAGCGACTGAGCGGATTCCCCGTCGTCGCCGGCGCGGGACGCTCGGCGTACTTGGACTCGAGAAAGTCGACGTAGTCGAGCACCTGATAGCCGCGCTCGTCGGAGAGGGATTCGAGCTTCTGGAGGAGTTTGTCTCTGAGATACGGGTTCATATCGATTCTCGAGTGGTGCGGAAGCTGAAAGCGACAAGCCCGGAAGCCAGGGCAGAAGACGCTGTCAGCTGGAAGCTGTCAAGCGACAAGCCCTCGCTGATCCCTGGTGCGAACCGGATCGCGAAACTTGGCCCCGTTGGTGACGAACGGCGGAAGGGCGACGCCGTTGCCGTGTCGCCCTGCATAACCTACGTGGCAAAGTTTCGCGATGCCATTCCGGTACGCGATCAGCGAAGGCTTATCGCTTGATGGCTTGCCGCTGACAGCGTCAGTTGTTCTGGACGACGAACCGCGGCTGTTGTCCAGTCGTCAACGGCGTCGGCGCCAGCGTCAGCCGTGCCACCGCGATTTCTTTCCGCGCGCATCGATGTGCAGGTACGGCGTCCGGTAGCGCCGCGACGTGTAGATTCCCAGGCCGCCGACGAGATCGGGGTGGGCGCGCTCCACGCGCTCCACGGCCAGCATGACGCGAATCTCGTCGCGCATCGTGATCTTGCCGTCGCCGTCGGCGTCGATCTGGACGTCCGCCGCGTCGCCGTATTGATGACGGCTGTCGCGGGCGGCGCGACGGGTCTCGTGGTTGTGCGAGGGGGAACGGAAACCCGAATGGACGTCGATGCTCAGCTCGGGGCGGGCCTTGGAGCCGAGGTCCGCGAGGATGAGCTCGAGCTTGTCGAGCAGGCGCGGATTGAGTGCCACGTACTTCGGCCAGACGTTGTCCTGATCGTCGTGCGTGACGAAGTCGGCGAGCTTGAGGTGGCGGGTCAGCGGCAGCTCGAGCAGCTGTGGCTGGACCTCGAGGAAGCCTTCGGGCGTGGAATTCCTGGTGACGTGTGTGGTGCCGTGCTTGGTGATCCGCTCGGCCAGGTATGTGC
>JALYXJ010000403.1 GCA_030947165.1 Gemmatimonadota bacterium | reverse complement strand
GTCGCGAATGCGGGCTACCGGCTCGTGGAAACGGCCGGCACGTACAACCTGTCGCCCGCCGACTTCCGAGCCATGCTCGGCCGGCACGGCCTCCGGTCCACCTCGGGCCACTACGCGCTCGAGCAGGTGGAGTCGGGCGACGCGATCAACGCGGCCCTCGCGCTGGGGCAGACGTGGGTCGTGGTGCCGTCGATCCCGCAGCCGCTGCGCCGGACGCGTGACGCCTACGCGGAGCTTGCGACGCGATTCAACCGCCTTGGCGAGCGGTGCCGATCGGCTGGGCTTCGCTTCGCCTATCACAATCACAATTTCGAGTTCGAGACACTCGGCGGGAGTACGCCCGTGTACGACACGCTCCTCACGCGCACCGATCCCGCGACGGTCTGGTTCGAGCTCGACGCCTACTGGGCCTACAAGGCGGGCCAGGATCCGGCCACGTACTTCGAGCGCTTCCCCGGCCGGTTCGCGCTCCTGCACGTGAAGGACGGCACCGCCCCCCCCGAGCGTACCATGGTCGATGTGGGGAAGGGCGTCATCGACTTCCGCCGCTTGTTCGCGCTTTCACGCATGGCCGGGCTGCGCTATGCATTCGTCGAGCACGATCAGCCCGGCGACGCGCTCGCGAGCATCCGCGACAGCCACGACCACCTTGCACGGCTTCTGACGGCGGCGTGAGCCGACGTCTCACATCTGCACTCGTTCTCCTTTCGCCGGCGTACTCATGACACAGACTCAAATGCTTCACTCCTTGCCCCGCTTGCTCGCCGCCACGACCATTGCGGCGCTCCTTCTCTCGGCGTGCGCCTCGACGCCGTCATCGGACATGGGTACGGTGCAGAGCGGAAGCGCGTCGGCCAGCATGAACCAGCTCACCCCCGCCGAGCGCGCCGCCGGCTGGCGCTCGATGTTCGACGGGCAGACGCTCGCCGGGTGGCGGGGGCTCGGCATGACCGGCGTGCCGACGGCCCACTGGACGGTCGAGAACGGCGCGATCAAGAAAATCGCGAGCGGCAAGGTGCCGGTGCAGGCCGATGGCCAGCCGCGCGAAGGGGGTGATCTCATGAGCGAGGCGACCTATCGCGACTTCGAGCTGTCATGGGACTGGAAGATGACGCCGGTCGGCAACAGCGGTGTGAAGTACAACGTCTCCGAAGAGCTCTCCACCGCCATGGCACCGCCGCACGCCGCCAAGGGGTTCGAGTATCAGATGATCGACGATGATCGCCACTCGGACGGCAAGCTGCCGACCCATCGCACCGGGGCGCTCTATGACCTCATCGCGCCGCCGGAGAACAAGCCGATCAAGCCGGTGGGTGAGTGGAATCACTCCGTAATCATCTTCGACGGCAATCATGGCGAGCATTGGCTGAATGGTCAGAAGGTCGTCGAATACGAGCTCGGCTCGGCCGCGATGAACCGCGCGCTCGCCGCGAGCAAGTATGCCCCCATCTCCTGGTTTGCCGAGCGTCGCGCCGGCCACATCGTGCTCCAGGATCACAACGACGAGGTGTACTTCCGCAACATCAGGATTCGCGAGCTGCGCCGCTGATGCCCACGCGTCGCGACTTCGTGCGCAACACGGTGGCGGCCGCCGCCACCGGCCTCGCCGGCACCGCGGTGCTCGAGTCGTGCGCCAGCGCCGCAGTGCCGGGTGCCAACGCGCTCGTCACCGGCACCCGCGCCAGCGCGATCAAGCAGTCCGTCTGCAAGTGGTGCTATCCGAGCATGACCGTCGACGCGCTGGCGGCGGCGGCGAAGGGGATGGGGCTGCCGTCCGTGGAGCTGATCGAGCCGGAGGAGTTCGGCGACGTGACCAGACACGGGCTGATCTGCGCCATGACCAACGCGCCCGGTGACACCAGGACGCGGCTCACCAAAGGGTTCAACCACGTCGAGAACCACGCGTGGCTCATTCCGCTCTATACCGACCATCTCGCCAAGGTGGCGCGCGCCGGCTTTCCCAACCTGATCTGCTTCTCCGGCAGTCGAGACGGCATCGGCGAGGAAGAGGGACTGGAGAATTGTGCGAGGGGCCTGCGCGCCCTCACGCCGATCGCCGAACGTCTCGGCGTGACGCTCTGCATGGAGCTGCTCAACTCCAAGGTCAATCACCCCGACTATCAGTGCGATCACACGCCCTGGGGGGTGAAGCTCGTGCAGCGCGTGGACTCGCCGCGCTTCCGCCTGTTGTACGACATCTACCACATGCAGATCATGGAGGGCGACGTCATTCACACGATCCGCGACAACGCCCGCTACATCGCGCACTATCATACAGCCGGCGTCCCGGGCCGCCATGAGATCGACGATGGGCAGGAGCTGTTCTATCCCGCGATCATGCGCGCTATCCGTGACACGGGCTTTCAGGGATACGTGGCGCAGGAGTTCGTGCCGGTCGGCCCGCCCGTCGCGGCCCTTGCCGACGCCGTGCGGCGCTGCGCGGTCTGACGCCGTTCGCTCGCTTCATCTCCTCACGTCGACATGCCAACGCTGCACCAGGACCGCTTCTTCGACGCCGACCCCGCCATCCGGCGCGCGGCGCGGATGCTCTACGAGGAGATCCGCGATCTGCCGCTCGTCTGTCCGCACGGGCACGTCGATCCGAGCCTGCTCGCGCACGACGATCCATTTCCCGAGCCGACCGCCCTGCTCATCATTCCGGATCACTACATCTTCCGGATGCTGTACTCCCGCGGCGTCCCGCTCGAGTCGCTCGGCGTTCCGCGCCGCGACGGCGCACCGGTGGAGCAGGACCCCCGCCGGATCTGGCAGCTGTTCGCCGATCACTACTACCTCTTCCGCGCCACGCCCACGGGGGCGTGGCTCGACCACGAGCTGGCGGAGGTGTTCGGCATTGCCGAGGATCTGAACGGCGCCACGGCGGAGCACATCTACGACGAGATCGCCGCGAAGCTGCGCACGCCGGAGTTTCGTCCTCGCGCGCTGTTCGACCGGTT
Organism: Gemmatimonadota bacterium; assembly: GCA_030947165.1. The sequence goes on along the minus strand of JALYXJ010000403.1, from coordinate 12,267 downwards.
CAACATCGAGGTGCTCGTCACCACCGACAAGGCCACGGATTCGCTCGTCCATCACCGCGCGATCCGTGACTCGGGATGGGGCGGTCGCGTACTCCCCACCTTTCGTCCCGACGCCCTGTTCCGGATCGCCACGTCGCCCTGGCGCGACGAGCTCGCCGCGCTCGAGCTGGCGCACGGGGCGCCGATCGGCGACTACGGCACCTTCAGCGACGCGCTCCAGGCCCGTCGCGCGTACTTTCGCGAGATGGGGGGCACCGCCACCGATCACGCCGTCGTGCAGCCGTACACCGAGCGGCTCGCCGATGCCGACGTCGGTGCGCTCTTCCAGCGTGCCATGGGCGGCGAAGCCACCGCCGCGGACCAGTCGCGCTTCGAGGCGCACATGCTGATGGAGATGGCGCGCCAGTCCACCGAGGACGGCCTGGTGATGCAGCTCCATGCCGGGTCGCTGCGCGATCACGACCACGTTGTGTTCGAGCGGTTCGGCCAGGACAAGGGCGGCGACATTCCGGTGGCGACGGAGTTCACGCGCAACCTGCAGCCGCTGCTCAACGCATACGGCACCGATCCGCGGCTCACGCTCGTGCTGTTCACGCTCGACGAGTCGACGTATGCTCGGGAGCTCGCCCCACTGGCCGGCCACTATCCCGCGCTGCGGCTCGGGCCCCCGTGGTGGTTCCACGACTCGCTCGAGGGCATGCGCCGCTTTCGCGAGCGGACCACCGAGTCGGCCGGGATCTACAATACGGCCGGCTTCAACGACGACACCCGCGCCTTCTGCTCCATTCCCGCCCGGCACGATTTGGCGCGGCGCATGGACGCGAACTTTCTTGGCGGTCTCGTGGCGCGACACATCGTGGATCTCGGCGCGGCCCGCCAGATGGCGCGCGCCCTGACGTACGAGCTGCCGCGCGAGACCTACAAGCTCGATTCGCCCGCGCCCACCGCGCCGGCCGTGAGCCCTCTGCTGGAGAGCGCATGACTGCCATACCCGCCGCGAAGATCCAGCCGCCGGTCCCTCAGAACGAGCCGGCGCTGAGTCGGTACCGTTGGACGATCTGTGCGCTGCTCTTCTTCGCCACGACGATCAACTACATCGACCGTCAGGTCCTCGGTATTCTCGCGCCCACGCTGCAGCGAGACCTCGGGTGGACCGAGGCCGACTACGGTTCGATCGTCAGCTGGTTCACCCTCGCGTACGCACTCGGCTTCCTGTTCGCCGGCCGGCTGATGGATCGCGTCGGCGTGCGGTTGGGGTTCACGGGCGCCATCATCACGTGGAGCTGCGCCGCGATGGCCCACGCCGCCGCGAGCACGGCGGCCGGCTTCAGCGCGGCGCGCTTCGCCCTCGGGCTTGGCGAATCGGCCAACTTTCCGGGATCCATCAAGACCGTTGCCGAATGGTTCCCGCCGCGCGAGCGTGCCTTCGCCACGGGGATCTTCAACGCCGGCACGAATGTCGGGGCGATCGTCACGCCGCTCGTCGTGCCCTGGATCACCCTCACGTGGGGGTGGCGCGCCGCCTTCATCACCACCGGCGCGCTCGGCTTCATCTGGCTCGCGTTCTGGCTCGCGCTCTATCGTCAGCCCGCCGCGGAGCATGCGCCCGGCACCGCGCCGACGACCGGGGAGTTCCCGATCGCAAACATTCCGTGGATCAAGCTGCTCAGCTACCGGCAGACCTGGGCCGTCATCGCGGGGAAGGGGCTCACCGATCCGGTGTGGTGGTTCTACCTGTTCTGGCTCCCCAAATTTCTCGACGCCAAGTACGGCATCAAGCTCGCCGGCCTCGCGCTGCCCCTCGTCGTCATCTACGTCATCGCCGATATCGGATCCGTTGGCGGCGGCTGGCTCTCCGCGCCGCTGATGCGTCGCGGATGGTCGCTCAACCGCGCTCGCAAGACGGCACTGCTCATTCCCGCACTGCTCATCGTCCCCACGATGCTCGCGCCACGCGTGGATGGTCTGTGGGTCGCGGTGCTGATCGTCAGCCTCGCCGCCGCGGCCCACCAATGGTGGTCGGCGAACATCTATACGCTCAGCAGCGACATGTTCCCTCGGCGCGCCGTCGGATCGGTCACGGGGATCGGCGGCTTCGCCGGCGCCACGTCCGGCTTCTTCTTCCAGCGCTTCACCGGCCAGTTGCTCCAGGCGAACCACAACGACTACCGGCCGGTGTTCATCTTCTGCGGGCTCGCGTACGTCACGGCGTGGACAATCATCCAGTTGCTGGCGCCGCGGCTCGAGCCCGTCGATATCGACACCGGGCGGACCACCGACACCCAGCGGACCACGTAGCGGATGCAGATGACCTTCCGGTGGTATGGGGCGAGCGACCCCATTCCGCTGCAGCACATCCGACAGATTCCGGGCGTCGAGGGGGTGGTGAGCGCGCTCTATGACGTCCCCGTCGGCGAGGCCTGGCCGGCGCCGTCGCTCGAGCAGCTCGCCGAGTCGATCGACGCCGCGGGGATGCGCTTCGCGGTCGTCGAGAGCATTCCTGTCCACGACGACATCAAGCTCGGCCGGCCGTCCCGCGACCGGCTGATCGAGAACTACTGCGCCAGCGTCCGGGCGATGGGCGAGCTCGGGATTCCCGTGCTCTGCTACAACTTCATGCCGATCTTCGACTGGACGCGCACCGATCTCGCGCTCCGGCTGGACGATGGATCGACCGCGCTCGGGTACGACGACGCCGCGCTCTCGCGCATCGATCTGTCACGCGGTACGGGCGATCTCCCCGGCTGGGCGGCGGCCTACGACGCGGAGGCCCTGACCGCCCTTCTCGCCGCTTACCGCGAGGTGAATGCCGAGCGTCTCTGGGAGAACCTCGCGTATTTTCTCGAGCGCGTCGCACCCGAGGCGCAGCGCGCCGGCGTGCGGATGGCGATGCACCCCGACGATCCGCCGTGGTCCATCTTCGGCCTGCCGCGGATCATCACGAGCGGTGCCGCCTTCGAGCGGCTGATCGACCTCGTGGACTCGCCCGCCAACGGCGTGACCTTCTGCACCGGCTCGCTTGGAGCGGACCCGGCGAACGACCTGCCTGCCATCGCACGCGCCATTGGCGGGCGGGGTCGCATTCATTTTGCGCACTGCCGCAACGTGGCCATCACCGGTCTCCGGCAATTTCATGAAGCACCGCACCCCACTCGGTTCGGCGACGTGCCGATGCGCGACGTTCTCGTGGCGCTGCACGACACCGGCTTCGCGGGACCGATGCGTCCCGATCACGGGCGGATGATCTGGGGCGAGCGTGGGCGGCCCGGCTATGGGCTGCACGACCGCGCGCTGGGGGCCATGTACCTGCAGGGCATGTGGGAAGGGCTCGCACGCGACTGAGTGTCGGAGCAACGGCTGTGTTGGCCGCCGCGCTGGCGGCGGCCGGGCCGTCGGCGGCGCAAGCGCCGCCGTTGCAGGTCTTCGTGTTGCGGGCGGAGTACCTGTCGGCGACGCGAACGAGCCTCTGGAGGCGCGATACGGCGTTCGCCAATGCGTACACCGTGTTGCTGAGCGACGCGAAGGAGGCGCTGGCCCTCGCGCCCATCTCCGTGACCCAGAAGAAGCGGGTCGCGCCGAGCGGCGACCGGCACGACTACATGAGCATCGTGCCGGGCTGGTGGCCTGACTCCACGAAGCCGGACGGGATCCCGTACCTTCGGCGCGACGCGACGCCGAATCCCGAGACCCGCGACGACTCCGACACGCCCCGCTTTGTCCGCCTCGCCAATGCGGTACAGACGCTGGCGCTCGCCTACTACCTCAGCGCCGACGAGAGCTACGCGCGTCACGCGGCGGTCCTGCTGCGAGCGTGGTTTCTCGACTCGGCGACGCGGATGACGCCACACCTGCGGTTCGGGCTGGCGGTGCCCGGCGTCGCCGAAGGCCACGGCTTCGCGTTGATCGACACGCGCGAGCTGTCGGGCGTCATCGACGCCGTGGGAATGCTCGAGGGGTCCGCGAGCTGGACCGCCAGTGATCAGCGCGGGATGGTCGATTGGTCTCGCGCGTTCCTCCAATGGATGAAGACGAGCAAGCAGGGTCAGGAAGCTGCCGCGGAGAAGAACGATCATGGCACCTGGATCGACGTGCTGTCGGCCACGCTCGCGCTGTTCGTCGGCGATTCGGCATTCGCGCGTGAGGTGATCACCAGGCGGACGCTCCCGCGCGTGGCGTCACTGATCCGGCCCGACGGCAGCCAGCCCTCCGAGCTCGCGCGGACCCGCTCGTGGACCTTCAGCACCTTCAATGCGGATGCCTTCACGCGCGCGGCCGAGCTGTCGCGATGGGTCGGCGTCGACCTGTGGCATTACACGTCACCCGGCGGCAGCAGCATTCGCGGTGCACTGCGATACCTCGCGCCGTACGCCGATTCCACGAAGCCATGGCCCGGTCAGCAGGTCACGCCAGATTCGCCGCTGGCTGTGATGCGGCCATATCGCCGCGCCGACCAGGCGCTGGGCGACGCCGTGCTGCGCACCGCGCTACAGAAGATCTCCGCCGGCGCACGCGAGTTCGATCGCTCGCGCTTGCTGTATCCGGACGCGCCGTAAGACCGCTCGGGCGGGCCCCCCGGACGAAGGGGGAAACTACGATCAGAACGGATCTTCGGATCGATTCCATGTTCGTTGAAGGTCCGACTGCGCGGGCCCAAACTGATTGGGGGTGCGGGGGGGAGCTGATCTGCGCTGGTTCACGGGCCCCCTCGGCGGCAAGGTGCTCGGGGCACACATGATACAGTCGAGTCGCCGAGATCTTTTCCCTCGCACCGTCAAGGCTTTTCGGCTCCGGCGCTCGGAGCGGTGTCTCGCCGACGAATCGATCCGCCGATCCGTTCTGATCGCAGTTCCCCCTTCGTCCGTGAGGCCCGCCCGAGCGGCGGTGCGTGGCGAGCGAGGCCTGCTCGAGCGGCGGTCAAGCGATGCGCGGTGCCGCGAACAGCGGCGCCGCCACAAGCGCCGTGCCGCCGCGCAGACGGGGATAGCTGCTCCCCGCGTCGGCCATGAGCGGGGTGGCCGCGGCCCCGTCCACGAGCGCGCGCTCGGAGATGACGCCGCGAATGGTGGGCAGCAGCTGATCCCACACCTCGGCGATCTCTCCGCCGATGAAGATCTGGGACGGACTGAGGGTGTTGATCACCACCGCCAGTCCGGCCCCGAGATGGCGCGCCGTGGTCTGCAGCGCGGCGATAGCCCGCGTCTCGCCGGTGCGCGAGCGAGAGATCACGTCGGTGATCGTGAGGCCGGAGGACTGAATGAGCCCGCGGGCCGTGCCCGGTGAGAACTCCTGGCCCAGGTAGCGCGTCAGCGTCGCGAGGTTCGACGTGTACGCCTCGAGGCAGCCGCGTCCGCCGCACAGGCAGACCGGACCATCCATGCTGAGCGGCACGTGTCCGAACTCACCCGCCGTGTTGGACTCGCCGCGCACGACCTGCCCATTCACCACCACACCGGCACCCACGCCGTCGGACACGGTGACGTAGACGAAGTTCGTGGGCGCGCCCTTGCCGCCTTGACCGAGCCACATCTGGGCGAGCGCGCAGGCGATCGGCGCATTCTCCACGTGCACCGGAAGGTCGAGTGCGCGGGAAAGCCGATCGCGCACGTCCACGTTCCGCCACCCGAGTTGCGGGGCGTTCAACACTCGGCCACTCACCACGTCGACCATTCCCGGCACGACGAGCCCGAGGCCCTCGCATCGGCCTTCGCCACCGTGCGTGCGCAGCATCCGCTGGGTGCGCCGCACGATCTCGTCGATCAGCGCGTCGGGATCGGTCGTCGTGGCGAAGGTCTCGAGGGCGATCGGCACGGCCGAGAAGTCGGTGAGCATCACGTACGTCTTGCTCAGGCGCACGTCCACGGCCATGACCAGCCGATCGCGCGTGCGGACGTACAGCATCTGCGGCCGCCGTCCGCGCGGCGCATCCACCGTGGCGCCTTCGTAGAGCGTCCCGTCGGCGATCAGCTCGACGACGAGCGAGGTCACCATGCCGCGACCGAGTTGCATCCGCCGCGCCAGGTCGGCGCGCGAGATCGGCTCGTGGTCGCGCACGAGATTGAGCAGGATGCGCCGGTTGATGTCGCGCGGCGTGGATCTCGTGGCCCGCACGAAGCTGCGCGTATCGATCTTTCTCATCGGCTCGTAGCGGGCATGCGCGTCTGGCGAGGAGCGTGCTGGTATTGTTCGTCCCGCAAACATTAGGGGCGCGCCGGCGCCTGACAAGGAGCGGTGAGCGCACCTCAGCGGGCAGCGGGCCTCGCGTCCAGCCAACCGTGGCGCCGGAGCCATGCCTCGCACAGCCGCGGCCAGATCGACAACACGGGATCCGCCGTCGCCAGCCCGAACCCGTGCCGCCCCGTCTCGAACACATGCAGCTCCACGGGCACCGAGTCCGCCGTGAGCGCGTCGTAGAAGCGGAGTGTGTTCTCGATCGGTACCGTGCGATCGTCCCTCGTCGCTATAAGGAACGTGGGCGGGGTGCGTCGCGACACTTGCGTCTCGTTCGAGAACAGGCGCACCAGCTCGGGCGACGCCTCGGCGCCCAGGAGATTCGTGCGCGAGCCCCGGTGGGCAAAGGGGTCCGCCATCGTGATCACCGGGTAGACGAGCACCATGAAGTCGGGTCGGGCGCTCGCACGGGCGACGTCGTCGGTCACCGCCGCCGCATCGATGTCGAAGTGCGTGCCGACGCTCGACGCCATGTGGCCACCGGCGGAGAACCCGACCACGCCGATCCGTGCTGTATCCACCTCCCACTGGGCCGCGTGCGCGCGAACCAGCCGCACGGCGCGCTGCGCGTCGCGCAGCATGGTCGGGTGATGATAGCGCGGGCCGAGCCGGTATTTTACCACGAATGCCGTCACGCCGATCGACGTCAGCCAGCGGGCGACCTGCGTCCCTTCGTGGTCGGTGGCGAGGTGCTCGTAGCCACCGCCGGGAAAGATCACCGCGGCGGCGCCCGACGCTCGGCCGGTCGGCGGCAGGAACGGTGTGATGGTCGCGCTGTCGTCCGCGGTGTTGCCGACGGCATCGGGTGCACCGGCGGGCCAGAGGGTGATGGGCGCGCGCGCCCCATCCGTCGTGTCGGCGGGGGTGTCGGCAAGCGCCGCGGCAGAGAGCGTGACGAGGAGGGCGAGCGCCCGCACAGCGATCATGACTCGGATTCCAGGATCTCCCGGCCCTTGCGGTTCACCGTTCACGGTTCACGGTTCAGGGTTCACGATTGACGGTTCACGTCTGCTCGCGAAGTTAGTTCGCGGCGCTCCGGCCCCGCTACGGGGACGCCCCCATCTTGCTGGCCCTCCTCCTCGAGGCGACATTGCGCTCGCCCTCCGCTATGATATAGTTGGCGGGAACGATATTGTTCTTCGCAAGAACATTGTAGCCGGCGCGGTGATGTCCATGGCCCGTGGTTCGTTCCACAGCTCCATGCCCCTGCGAGTTCGCCGATGACCGCGACCGCGGCCGGCGTCGTGATGCGCCGCGCGGTGCGCGTCCATCCGAGCGATGACGTCGCGGTCGCCGTCGATTCGCTCACGGTGGGGGACGTCGTGCGCGTCGCCGATACGCAGATCGAGGTCCGCGAAGCGGTGCCGGCCGGCCACAAGCTCGCGCTGCGCGCCATCGCTGTGGGCGACCCCGTGAAGAAGTACGGATGGCCGATCGGCCGCGCGACCGCGCCCATCGAGAAGGGCGCCTGGATCCACTCGCACAATCTCGGCACGCAGCTCGAGGGCACGCTCGGCTACGCCTACGAGCCGATCACCTCCTCCGCGCCGCGCGCGTCCGGCCAGATGCCAACCTGGGAGGGCTTCCGCCGCGGCGACGGTCGAGTCGGCACGCGCAACGAGATCTGGGTCGTCAACACCGTCGGCTGTGTGAACTGGGCCGCCGAGCAGATTGCGAAGGCCGCGACGGAGCGCTTTGCCGGTGTGATCGACGGCGTGAACGCCTTCGCACACCCGTACGGCTGCAGCCAGCTCGGCGACGATCTGTCGCACACGCGGCAGGTGCTCGCCGGACTGCTCCGCCACCCGAACGCCGGCGGCGTGCTCGTGCTCGGCCTCGGCTGTGAGAACAACCAGCTCGACGCACTCCTCGCCGCAGCGGGCGACGTCGACCGCAGCCGGATCAGATTTTTCAACAGCCAGGACGTGTTCGACGAACGGCAGGCGGGGATGGAGATGGTGACGGAGCTCGTGGAGCGCGCGGGGAAGGAGAAGCGCTCGACCGTGCCGGCCTCCGATCTCGTGCTCGGCAACAAATGCGGCGGCTCGGATGGCTTCAGCGGCATCACGGCCAATCCGCTCGTGGGGCGCGTGGCCAACCGACTCACCGCACTCGGCGGTACGGTGCTCCTTACGGAAGTGCCCGAGATGTTCGGCGCGGAGCGCGTGCTGATGAATCGCGCGGCGAGCGACGCAGTCTACGGGGACGTGGTGGAGATGGTGAACTCGTTCAAGGAGTACTTCCTGCGGCACAACCAGCCGGTGTACGAGAATCCCTCGCCGGGCAACAAGGCGGGCGGGCTCACCACCCTCGAGGAGAAGTCGCTCGGCGCCATCCAGAAGGGCGGCGACGCCATCGTGTCCTCAGTCCTCCACTACGGCCAGCGCGTGAGCACACCGGGCCTGTCGCTGCTCGAGGCGCCCGGCAACGATGGCGTCTCGTCCACCGCCATGGTCGCGAGCGGCGCCACGGTGCTCCTCTTCACGACCGGGCGCGGTACGCCGCTCGGCTTCCCGGTGCCCACGGTGAAGATCTCGTCGAACTCGGCGATCGCCGCCAGGAAGCCGCACTGGATCGACTTCGACGCCGGCGCGCTGCTCGACGATCCCGCGTTGATCGACGAGCGCACCGATGCGCTGTTCGCCTACGTGCTCGACGTCGCCAGCGGCAAGGTCCAGACGAACAACGAGCGCAACGGCATTCGCGAGATCGCGATCTGGAAAGAGGGAGTCACGCTCTAGATGCCGGCGACGAACGGCGTGTCCGCGCGTCCAACACTCTCACGTTCGCTCGTCCGTTCGCTGGCCCATCAAGGCGAGGACCGAGGGATCGAGCTGCCTCGCGCCGACGTCCTCGACCTCCCCGAGCGTGCGATGCAGTTCGGCACCGGCGCGCTGCTGCGAGGGCTCGGCGACTGCTTCATCGACGAGGCGAACGCGCGGGGCCAGTTCGGTGGACGCATCGTCATGGTCGGATCCACGGGAAGTGGTCGCGATCGCCGCCTCAACGAGCAGGACGGCCTGTACACACTCGTGGTGCAGGGCCTCGTGGACGGCGCGGCGCGACGCGACTGCCGAGTGATCGCGTCGGTGAGCCGCGCGCTCGCCGCGAACAGCGAATGGGACGCGGTGTTGCGGGCCGCGGAGAGCCCGGCACTCGATCTCATCTTCTCGAACACCACCGAGGTCGGCATCGTGCTCGACGAGGACGATGCTGACGCGGGCCCCGAGAGGGGGGGAGAGTCCCCACGCTCCTTTCCGGCCAAGCTTGCGCGCGTGCTGTTGCATCGCGCCCGCCATTTTCAGTTCGCTCCGGCCCGCGCGCCGGTCGTCATCCCCTGCGAGCTGATCGAGGACAACGGCGATCGTCTGCGCGCCATCGTGTCTACCCTGGCGCAGCGCTGGGCCCTCGAGCCGCAGTTCGTATCGTGGCTGGGCCGCGTCGTGTTCTGCAACACGCTGGTGGACCGCATCGTCCCCGGTGCGCCGAGCGGCGAGCAGGCGCGCGAGCTGGACACGACGCTCGGCTACGAGGATGCGATGCTCACCGTCTGCGAGCCGTATCGGCTGTTTGCGATCCAGGGCGATGATGCGCTGCGCACGCGGCTCGCCTTTGCCGACGCCGACCGAGGCATTATCGTGGCCGAGGACATCGCGCCCTACCGGGAGCGAAAGGTGCGGCTGTTGAACGGGGCGCACACCTCGTTCGTGTCGCTCGCACTCCTGGCCGGGTGCACAACCGTGCGCGACGCGGTGGAGCACCCGGTGATCGGCGCCTTCCTGCGCATCGTGCTCTTCGACGAGATTGTTCCGAGCGTGTCGGTGCCGGGCGCGGCGCAATTCGCCGGTGAAGTGATGGAACGCTTCGCCAATCCCTATCTCCACCACGCGCTCTGGGACATCACGCTCCAGGGCACGGCCAAGCTGCGCGTACGCGTCGTGCCAACGATCCTCTCGTATGCGCGCCGCACCAGCCAGTCGCCTCGCGCGCTCGCGCTCGGCTTTGCCGGATACCTCGCCTTCCAGCGCGGCGATCTGCACGAGAAGCGGCGCGCGGGCGGCGCAGCCGTGCCGCCCGATGCCGCCGCGGAAGCAGTACGTGCCCACTGGAGCTCCGCCAACGAGGCCGATCTGACGACGTTCGTGCGCCACGTCTGCGCGGATCAGGAGCTATGGGGCGCCGATCTCTCGGCCGTGCCCGGATTCGTCGGCGCCGTCAGCGAGCAGCTGGCCCGTATTCGACAGGAGGGCGCGGTGGCGGCGATGACGGCGCTGGTGGGAGTGACCGTATGTCGATGACGTCGCAACAGTTGGGGCGAGTGGCAACTCGCGAGCGCGTGGAGCGGCTTGGGGCCGTGGCCGTGGTGCGACTGCAGAGCACGGAGGCGGCGATTCGCGTGGCCGACGCGCTATACGCCGGCGGCGTGACCGCGCTCGAGATCACCGTCACGGTGCCCGATGCCTTCTCCGTGATCGCCGCGGTGGCCCGTCGTTTCGGCGACGAGGTCTGCGTTGGCGTCGGCACGGTGCTCGACGCGGAGACGGCGCGCGGTGCGGTCGCCGCCGGCGCGCAGTACGTGGTGAGCCCGGTGTGTCGTCCCGCCGTGATCGACGAATCGCATCGGCTCGGCGTGCCGGCGATACCGGGCGCGATCACGCCGAACGAGATCCTGGCCGCGCACGACGCCGGTGCCGACATCGTGAAGATCTTTCCCGCCGACAACTTCGGCCCCGGGTACATCAGGAGCGTCCTGGCGCCGATGCCCTTTCTGCGGTTGATGCCGACCGGCGGCGTCACCCCCGACAACGTCGGCAGCTGGTTGGCCGCCGGCGCCGTGGCGGTGGGATTGGGCAGCGCGCTCGTCGATGCCGCACTCGTGGCGAACGGCGATTGGAACGCCATCACGGAGCGAGCGCGCCGCGTGACCGCTGCCGTCGCCGACGCCCGCGCGAAGGGGAGCACATCTTGACTCGTGTCGTCTGTTTTGGAGAGCTCATGCTCCGCCTGTCCCCGCCGGGCGACGAGCGCTTCTTCCAGACGCCGAGCCTGCGGACCTGGTTCGGCGGGAGCGAAGCGAACGTCGCGGTCGGGCTCGCGCACCTCGGCACGCCGGCCGCCTACGTCACGCGCCTGCCCACCAATGCGATCGGCGACGCTGCCCTCGCGGTGCTTCGTGCGGAGGGACTCGACACGAGCCACATTCTGCGCGGCGGTCCGCGCATGGGGATCTATTACGTGGAGTCGGGTGCTGACCTGCGACCGATGCGCGTCGTGTACGATCGCGCCGGCTCCTCGTTCAGCCAGCTCGACGCGGGCGAGGTGGACTGGTGCACCGTGCTTCGCGGCGCGGATTGGCTGCATCTCTCGGGCATCACCCCGGCGCTCGGCGAGGGACCGGCGCGCGCGGCCATCGCCGCGGCGAAAGGCGCGCGGCAGGAAGGCGTGGCGGTCAGCCTCGATCTCAATTACCGCCCCGCGCTCTGGGCCGGGCGCGATCCGCGCCCATTCGTGGAGCCGCTCGCTGCGGCGAGCGACCTGCTCGTCGGCAATCCGGGCGCCTTTGCCGCGATGCTCGGTGTCGAGACACCCGAGGGCGTGGGGGATGAGCTGGTGCTTGCCTCGGCGCGGCGAGTCCATGAGCAGCTCGGCTGCACGCGCGTTGCGGTGACGCGCCGGGAGGTGCACAGTGCCAGTCGTCACGGCTGGAACGCATCGCTGTTCGACGCCGCCACCGGCCAGCTCCACACCGGCCGCCGATACGATGTGAATGTCGTCGATCGCGTCGGCGGCGGGGACAGCTTCGTTGCAGGCCTGCTCCATGCGCTCCGCGCCGGCAATGCGCCGGCCCGGGCGCTCGAGTTCGCGACGGCCGCCAGCGCGCTCAAGCTCACCATTCCGGGCGATTTCAACCGGGTGTCGGCCGATGAGGTCGACCGGCTGCTCGCGTCTCTCGCGTAGACACTGCTAGACTGAGGCATGCCCAATCACTCGCGCCGCGACTTCCTGAAGGCGGCCACGGCGGCGGCGGGCGCGCTCGTA
>JALYXJ010000385.1 GCA_030947165.1 Gemmatimonadota bacterium | reverse complement strand
GCGGCACGTGTTGCATTCAACCAGGCGCTCGCCCTCGCGGCGGTCTGCGGTGCCCTCTTTCTCGGCGTCGCGATGGCGCTGCGCGCCGGGTACGCATCGAGTCAGAGCGCGGACGCCGCGACGGCGCGACTCGCCGGCGAATACCTGCTCTGGTTCATCCCGGCGATGGCGCTCCAGTTTCCGCTCGTCGCCATGTCGGCGGCCCTGCGCGGCACCGGCAACTTCAAGATTGGCGTCCTCGTCGGCATCGTGACCATCGTCATCAACATGGTGCTCGCGCCAGTGCTGATCTTCGGGTGGATCGGCGCACCGGCGCTGGGCATTGCCGGCGCGGCGATCGCGTCGCTGCTCGCCATCATGGTGGGCACCATCTGGCTCGCCCTCTACTGTCGGTCCGGTGTGCTGACGTATGCCCGCGACGAGTGGCGTCCACGCGTCGCCGTCTGGCGGCGTCTGCTCGGCATCGGACTCCCCGCGGGCTTCGACTTCGCGATGGTGGCGGTCTATCTCTTCATCGTCTACGCCGTGACGAAACCGTTCGGCGCGCCGGCGCAGGCGGGGTTCGGCATCGGCATGCGCGTCATGCAAGGCGGCTTCATGCCCGTCGTCGCGCTTGGCATGTCCGTCGCGCCGATCGCCGGACAGAACTTCGGCGCGCGCCACGCCGAGCGGGTGAGGCGCACGTTTCGGGACGGTGCGGTGCTCGCGTCGCTGATGATGGCGCTCTTCTTCATCCTGTGCCACCTGGCGCCGTCGGGGCTCATCCGCGTCTTCACGAAGGATCCGGCGGCGATCGCCGTGGGCGCCGAGTACCTGCGGATCATCTCGTGGAGCTTCGTGGCGTCGGGCATCATCTTCGTCACCGGCAGCATGTTCCAGGCGATGGGCAACACACTGCCGTCAGTGGCGACCTCGCTCGTGCGCGTGGTGATGGTGGCGATCCCCGTGATCGTCCTTTCCCGCTCGCCGGGCTTTCAGCTCTCGACGATCTGGCACCTCGGAGTCATCTCGGTCTGGTCGCAGCTCGCGTTGGCGTTGGTGTTGCTGCGCCGGGAATACGGGAACAGGCTGGCGTTCGGCGTCGCGTCGGAGGGCGGGTCGGGACTGCCGGCGTCTACCGCGGTGATGGCCGAATAGGTCACGGCGTTCAGGCGTGCGGACCAAGCGTCCCAGGCCTGCAATCAATCACGCACCTCCCCGCCAGGCTGTCACATTTCCGCGTCGCCCTCCGTCAATGCAGTGAACCTCACCGCGAGACGACGCCGTGCACGAGCAGGACTGGCTGGCCGCACAATTCGACACCCATCGCGACCACCTCCGAGGCGTCGCCTTTCGCCTGCTCGGTTCCGCGACCGAGGCCGACGACGCCGTGCAGGAGGTGTGGCTGCGCATCACCCGGAGCGACACGAGCGACGTCGCGAACCTGGGTGGTTGGCTCACGACGATCGTCTCGAGCATCTGCCTGGACATGCTGCGGTCACGTCAGTCGCGCCGCGAGGACTCACTCGAGGGCGCGGCGAGCGTCCGCGATCCGCGCGGCGACCCCGAGCACGAGACGATGCTGGCCGATTCCGTCGGTGTGGCGCTGCTCGTCGTGCTCCAGACGCTCGCGCCGATCGAGCGCACGACCTTCGTGCTGCACGACATGTTCGGGCTTCCCTTCGACGAGATCGCGCGGGGCGTCGGCCGAACGCCGGCGGCGGCGCGACAGATCGCGAGCCGCGCGCGTCGGCGCGTGCGCGGCCCGTCTCGCATCGCTGCCGATGCATCGCGCCATCGCGCGCTGGTCGACGCCTTTGTCGGAGCGCTGCGCGCCGGCGATCTCGACGCTCTGCTGCACGTGCTCGATCCCGAGTTCGTGATTCGCGCCGACGCCAGCGTCGCCGGGACGGCAACCGAGACGCGTGGCGCCGAGGCCTGGGCCAGACAAGCGGTCGCCTTCGCGCGCGGGCTGCAGTTCGTGCACCCGATCGTCGTGAACGGCACGCCAGGGTTGGCCTTCGCGCCGCGCGGTCGGCTGATGCGAGTCATGACATTCACGATCGTCGAGGATCGCATCATCGCCGCCGACCTCATCGGCGACGCGGCGCGCCTGCGCTCGCTCGAGCTGTCTGCACCACGACTCTAGACCACCCGGAGAAACATCGCATGAAGATCAAGCTGACGAGCGTCTACGTCGATAATCAGGACAAGGCCCTGGGCTTCTACACGAAGGCGTTGGGCTTCGTGAAGAAGGCGGACTTTTCGCAGGGGCCGTTTCGCTGGCTGACCGTCGCCTCACCAGAGGAGCCCGACGGCACCGAGCTGCAGCTGGCGCTGAACGACAATCCAGCCGCTGCAGCGTACCAGCGGGCGATGTTTCAGCAGGGCCAGCCCGCGGTCATGTTCTACACCGACGACGTCAAGGGCGACTACGAGCGCATCAAGGCGCGCGGCGCCGAGTTCACCATGCCGCCAACCGACGTGACTGCGTCGACCATCGCCCAGCTGAACGACAGCTGCGGCAACGTCATTCAACTCGCGCAACTGGCGCGCTGGTAGGCCGCGTACAGCGGCATGGCCGTCCAGTGCGCACCGACGGCGATGGATTCAACTCAGGAGAATGGACCGATGAAGCAAGGCACAGGCATCACGACGAGCTACTGGATCTTCACGTCGCTTTTTGCGCTGCAGATGGGCTTTACCGCCTACGCCCAGCTCCGACTTCCTCAGGTGGCCGAGATGTTTACCCACCTCGGCTTCCGGGACTACTTCCGCATCGAACTGTCGTGGCTCAAGCTGGCGGGGATCCTCGTGCTCCTTCTGCCTGCGCCCGACCGGCTCAAGGAGTGGGCGTACGCGGGTTTCGCCATCACACTTGGATCGGCCCTCGTTGCCCACCTGTCGGTGGGGGACGATGCGTCGAGGTGGAGTTGGGCCGCGGGCACCACCGTGTTGTGGGGCTTGTCGTATTACTTCTTCCGGAAGCGGGCGGCTGACGAAGGCCGCGCCATGCCGGCGCTTCGGACGCGGGAAGCCCGTCCTCTAGCCGGCTGATGTCCGAGTGATTCACCTTCCGGCCTCGGCCAGACTCATGTCGTGAAGAATGTATTCATTCGCTGAACCATGAATGGCGCGCGACGTGAGCGCCGTCGGCTACGGCCGCAGGACTGGCAGCTCCACGTAGGTCGCCGCGTCCGAGGACCGGTAGATTCGCTGCGTGGCGGACTGGAAGTCGGAGTCATTCGCCTCGAAGATGTTCGGCACGAACCGCTGCGGATTCCGGTCGATCAAGGGGAACCAGCTGCTCTGCACCTGCACCGCGATGCGGTGGCCCTTCTTGAACCGATAATCCTGCGTGTGTAGGTCGATCACGTACTCCTGCACACGATTCGGGGTGATCGCCTCCGGCATGCTGAAGCTCTTTCGGAAGCGCGCGCGCATCACGTCGTTGGCCACCATGAGCTGGTACCCGGAGAGCTTCGGGTCATCTACGCCCTGCTCCGGATACACATCGATGAGCTTCACCACCCAGTCGGCGTCGGAGCCGGTGGTGGACGCGAAGAGATGCGCGGCAATGCTGCCGGCGATCACGACATCCTCGGCGAGCGGCTCAGTCTTCCAGGTCAGCACGTCGTTCCGGCCCTCGAGAAAGCGCTGGTCGTCCACGAGCCAGCGGCCCCACGTGGAACCGCCGGTGAAGGTCGGACGAATCGGTCGCGGGCGGTATGGCACGGGGTTGGCCGGATCCGACACATAGGAGTCGAAGCCGGACGACGAGGGGCCGCGCGGCGCCTCGAACGACAGCGCCCGATCGGCGCGGGTATATAGTCGCCGCGCCACGGCGCGCTTCGGCGGCCACGAGTCGAACGACATCCAGCGATTGGTGCCGCTCTCGAAGGTGGTCGCCTCCGGGAGCGACAGCGGTCCCTTGTCACGCAGCCAGTGCGCGAACCAGGGCGCAAGGAGATTGCGCCGGTAGTCCAGCGACGTCGTGCTGCCGAAGTCCACGTCGCCGAGCTTCTGCCCCGACGCCCCGCCCCATCCCCCGTGATTCCACGGACCGAGCACCAGGTAGTTCAGGTGCTTCGTGTCGCGCCGCTCCAGCGTCTCGTAGATCTTCACGGGACCGTAGAAGTCCTCCTGGTCCCAGAAGCCGCCCACGTTGAGCGTTGGCACGCGCACCTGGTCGAGCGCGGGCCCCACGGCCTGCCGTTGCCAGAACGCGTCGTAGCTCGCGTGCGCGGCGAAGTCGTTCCACGTGGGGAGCGTGCCGTGGAGGTAGCGCTCGTTCACGTGCGCGAGCGACCCGAGCTTCAGGTACCAGTCATAGAGATCGGGCTGGTCGAAGGCGAATGGCGCCATCTCCTTGTTCGTTTCCATCGTCGTCACGTACTCGAAGCCGTAGCTGAGCCGGAACGCGCCGTTGTGATGGAAGTCGTCGCCGATGAACATGTCCGCTGGCGAGGCCTGCGGCGACACCGCCTTGAGCGCGGGATGTGGATCGAGCATCGCGATGACGGTGAGCCAGCCGGGATACGACGTGCCGAGCATGCCGACGCGCCCATTGTTGTGGGGCACGGTCTTGAGGAGCCAGTCGATGGTGTCGTAGGTGTCGGTGCTCTCGTCGATTGCCTTGGGATCCTTCCGGTCGCGCATTGGACGCAGCATGACGAACTTGCCCTCGGAGCCGAAGCGCCCGCGGATGTCCTGGAAGGCGAACGCGTAGCCGTCCGCGGCCAGCTCGGCGTACGAGCTGCCGATCACCCGGCCCACGTTGGCGATGCCGTAGGGCGTGCGGGCGAAGATGATCGGGAGCGGGTCGGTTCGCCCGCGCGGGACGTACAGCGTGGTGTGCAGCTTCACGCCGTCGCGCATCGGGACCATCACATCGGTCTTATCGTAAGTCGCGAGAATTGAGTCGGTGCGGAGGGCCGCCGCACTTGGTGCGGGAGCGGGGGTCTGCGCGCCAGCGGTTCGCCACGACGTCGTGGAGAGCAGCACGAGGGCGAGCAGCTGGACCTGGCGTGAGACGGGCGTCATTGGTCGGAGCGTTGATGGAGTCCGGCAGCGGCCGGTTCGTGGGTCAACCACGGGTGCGGGTGCGGGCGAAGGTCTGGCCGAACGCGCGCACCCCGGTCACGCCACCGGCCCCATCGGGGACGAAGGTGAGCGTCGTGGGGCCGTCCTCCGGCTTCTTGGGGCGGCTGCGGAACGACTCGTACTCCCACGAATCGAGCGGACCGAGATCCGCCTTCTCGTACCTGGCGTGCAGGGTGCCGGCATCGAGGGTCACGTCGATCGCGCCGTAGGCCGAGTCCACGTACGTCCCCACGTAGCGCTCGAGTGCCAGTGACGGCTTTGTGCCCGCGACGTGCACCGGCGGCGCCGGTCGGGCTGCCCGCCGCGCAGCGAAGAGCTTTCGCAGATCTCCGCTCCAATCGGCCGGTCCCCGGTCGCCGTACAGATCGAACACCTGGTACATGAGCGCGTGCCGCAGCTCGGCGTGATCGAGGTTGGCCAGCACGTACACGCCGACGCGCTGCTCCGGGAGCAACCCGATGATCGCGCTCATGCCGTCGATGCTGCCGGTGTGCATCCACACCGTCTTGCCGTGGTAGTCCT
Organism: Gemmatimonadota bacterium; assembly: GCA_030947165.1. The sequence goes on along the minus strand of JALYXJ010000385.1, from coordinate 509 downwards.
GCACGAACCAGCCGAGGGCGTAGCTGAAGAAGTGCGGCTGGGCAAGCTCCAGCGCCGGGTACTCGCTCATCGGGGCTCGCATCTGCGGCGCGATCAACTCGCGGAAGGTAGCGGGCGCGATCAGGCGACGGTCGCCCACTCGCCCGCTATCGAGGATGAAGCGCATCCACTTCGACATGTCCGACACGCTCGACCACACGGATCCGGCGGACGCGACGGCGTCGGTGCTGCGCATGGGCACGACGCGAACGGTGTCGCGCACCTCGGCGTGCGGCACCGCGACGTTCGGCTTGTCGCGGATCATCGAGACGAGCGGCTCGGACTCGCGCATGTCGAGCGGCGTGAAGATCCGCGTGCGGATGAACGTCTCCCACGGCATGCCGGAGATCCGTTCCACCAGCAGGCCGCCGATGCCGTACACGACGTTCTGATAGTTCCAGGTGGAGCGAAACGACGTCGTCGGCTTCACGTACCGCAGGCGGCGAATCATCTCCGGCATCGTGTACTGG
>JALYXJ010000226.1 GCA_030947165.1 Gemmatimonadota bacterium | reverse complement strand
ACGCGACCGACGATGTGGAGGAAGTGGCCGGGCTGGCGCGCGTGATGGGAGGGGCGGCGTTCGCGCTGGCTCGCATGGCGCCGCGCCGGTACGAGCGGCTCGCCGACGCCGGAGCGGCCACGGGCGTCATCGACCCGCTGCTGGTGCGTGCGTACCTGCGTGCCGGCGCCGCCCTGCCGGCGCACGAGGAGAGCGACGGCACCGCGCACAGCGGCGCCGCGCTGCATCTCTTTGCCGCCGGCGTGGCGCGGCGGGTGGTCAAGGCCGATGTGGCGAGCCTGTATCCCTCGCTGATGCGTGCGTATCGCATCGGCCCGCACCGCGACCGGCTGGGCGCATTGCTCGCACTGGTCGATCGCCTCGTGGAACAGCGTCTCGATGCCAAAGCGCGCGCCCGAGCTGCACCGCCGGGGTCCGCCGAACGGCACACCCACGAGGCGATGTCGGCTGCCATGAAGCTCGTGGTGAATTCGGCGTACGGTTACCTCGCTGCAGGCGGCGGCCTGACGCGGTTCGCCGACGTCCATGCGGCGAACGAGGTGACGCGCCGCGGCCGCGAGCTGCTCGACACGATGTGCCGCGAGCTGGCGGCGCGCGGCGTGACGCTGCTCGAGGCCGACACCGACGGCGTCTACTTCTCCGTGCCCGACGGTTGGACCGAGGCAGACGAACGGGCGGTCGTGGCGGAGGTGGCGGCGATGCTGCCGCCGCTCGTGCAGCTCGAGTTCGACGGCCGCCATGCGGCGATGTTGTCGCACGAGCCGAAGAATTACGCGCTGCTCGGCTACGACGACACCCTGGTGCTGCGCGGCGTGGCGTTCCGGTCGAGTCGCGCTGAGCCCTTCGGGGAGTCCTTTCTCCGTCGCGCGCTGCGGCTGCTGCTCGTCGGCGACATCCCGGGTGTTCGGGAGGCTTACCTCGAGACCGTCACGGCCCTCCGGCGCCGAGCGTTGCCGACGCACGACGTCTCGTCGCGCGTGCGCTTGACCAAGACGCCGGAGCAGTACCTGGCGGTGCGCGACAAGCGGCGTGAGCTGTCGTACGAGGCGATGTTGGCGAGCGGCCGCAGCGCGTGGCGGATCGGCGAGCGCGTCCGGGTATATCGCACCGGTTCGGGAAGCGGCGGAGTGGTGCCCGACGCGGAGGACTCGGGCGCGGAGGCCGCCGATCGTCGCGATTACGACGTCGAGCACTACGTCCGCGTCCTGCACGACAACTTCGCGGCGCGGCTGGCGCGCGCGTTCACCCTCGCCGACTTCGACGCGGTGTTCGCCGACCCGGAGCAGCTCTCCCTCTTCACCCCGTCGCTCGGCACGATCAGGACCGTGCTGACAACGAACTGACCTGTTACCTTCGGCAGCTGAGCTACGTCGAGCGCCCCCCGATGACCACGCCGCCCCGCACCGGAAAGAAATCGTTCGATCGCGCCATCGTAGATGGCCCGATCGCCGTGGCCGTCTGGGCGCTCGCGTGGCCGACGATGATCCAGAACGTGATCAACGGCTTTCAGGGCATCGTGGATCATGCGCTCGTCGGCCGCTTCGTCGGCTATACGGGAAACGCGGCGATCGGTGTGTCGCTCCAGATCTTCATCGTCGTGATCGTGTTCCTGATGTCGCTGTTCACCGGGATGAGCGTGCTCGTGGCGCGGTTCGCGGGGGCCAACGAGCCGGAGAAGGTGAACCGCACCGTCTATCAGGCGTTCATCGCGTCGTTCGCACTGTGTGTCGGCATCCTGGCGCCCTTTGGCTGGTTCGTCGCCCCATGGCTGCTGCGGCTCGTGAATGCCTCGGCGGAAGTGCGCGCCGAGGCGCTGCCGTATCTCCGGATCATGTTCGTATTCAGCTTCGGGATGATGCTGTTCTTCATGATCGCGACGGCGTTGCGCGCGGCCGGCGACGCGCGGACGCCGCTGCGTCTCGGGCTCGCACTGACCGTCCTGAACGTGGCGTTCAACGTGGTGTTCATCCGGGGGCTCGGTCCCATTCCGGCGTTCCGGACGGCCGGTGCCGCGATCGGCGCGACGCTCGCCGGCGCAATCGTGACGGCGTACGGCATGTATCTGTTTTTCTCCGGACGCCTGGTCGTGAGCTGGCACCGGGACATGAGCTGGCGACCGGACTGGACGATCATTCGCGCCCTGTTCCGATTCGGCCTGCCGACCGGCGTGCAGGGCATTGCGATGAACATCGGCGGCATCCTGCTGCTGCGCTTCATCGGTTCGCTCGAGCACAGCGCGCAGGCGCAGGCGGCGTATGCCATCGGCTATACGGAGCTGTTCTCGCTGATCACCTGGACGTCGGTGGGGCTGCTGGGGGCCGCGGCCACCGTCGCAGGCCAGAACCTCGGCGCCGGCCGGCCCGACCGCTCGGTGCAGGGAGTGCACGTCGCCGCGTGGATCGGAGTCGGGCTCGCCGCGTTCGTCGGCACGCTCTTTCTCACGATCCCCGAGCGACTGCTGGCATTGTTCGGCATGCACGATCCCATCGTGCTCGGCATCGGCAAGCAGCTGCTCGCCTTCCTGAGCATCTCGGGGATGTTCGTGACGGTCGCGCTGACGTTCACCGGCGGCCTGCAAGGCACCGGCGATACGCGCTCACCGCTCTACATCTCGATCATCTCGCAGATCGGCATTCCGCTCGGCCTCTGTGCGATCCTCTCGGCGACGCGCGGTCTCGTCGCCACCGACATCTGGCTGGCGATCCTGCTCGGTCACGCCACGCGGTGCGTGTTGAGCGTCCTGCGGTTCCGGCAGGGGAAGTGGCGGTCGATCCGTCTCGAGCTGGAGCCGGCGACAGCCGCTCGGGCCGGCCCCTCGAGACCGTCGGGAGCTTCGGATTAAAAGCGGATCGGCGGATCGACTCCGTGTAAAGTCCAAGACGCAGTGTGCACGGCCAAAATGCTTTGACGGTGCGGGAGAAGGCGTGCGGCCCACTCTGATCGCCGTGCGTCGGACGGCCTTACCCGAAGAAGTGCTCACGCGATCCGTGCTCGGCGGCTACTTGAGAGCGCGCTTTGTGTGACTCTGCCACGGGATCGATCCGCCGATTCGCTCTGATCCGAAACCCCCGACGGTCTCGAGGGGCCTGCCAGGGCGGCTGGTCGATCGTGTCTATGGACTGAGTAGCTCCAGCACGTCCCCCCGCTCCACCGGCCCGACGTAGTCCGAGATCTCCAGATCGCCGAGCGCGCGGTCGATCGCTGCGCGCTCGTACGGGACACCCACCAGACGGCGCTCCACGTCGTTCACGTCCTTTCGCCCCATGAAGTCGCCGAAGATGCGCGCCGACGCGATGCGGCCGTCCTGCACGTCGAGCCGGACGTCGATCTCGCCGGCGGGGAAGCGTCGCGCGCGCTGCACGTTGCTCGGCGGGTTCTCGCCGTAGTTCCACGCCCAGGTGCCATACCTCGTCGCGACGAGCTCGTGCACCGCCGCCCCGTCGGTGTCGTCGAGGGCGATCTGAGGAATTTGCGAGACGTCGTGCGTGGCGAAGAGGGACTCGAGAATACGGTTCCGCAGCTCGTGCACGTCGAGAGGCTCGCGGAGGAACTCGCTGATGTTGGCGACGCGGCTGCGGATGCTCTTCACGCCCTTGCTCTCCACCTTGCCGGGCTTCGGGCGGAGCGCCGCCGTGACGGCGTCGAGGTCCGAGTCGAGGAGCAGGGTGCCGTGGCTGAACATCCGCGTGGGCGACGCGAACTGTGCGTTGCCCGAGATCTTGCGGCCCCCGGCGAGGATGTCGTTCCGTCCCCCCAGTTCGGCCGGCACCCCCAGGCGATGCAGCACCTCGATGACCGGTCGGGTGAACTGGTCGTAGCGGTTGAACCGGGCCTGCACGTCCGTCGTCATGAAGCTGAAGTTCAGGTTGCCGGCGTCGTGATACACCGCGCCCCCTCCCGAGACGCGTCGGACCACCTGGATGTCGCGCGCGGCGACGACGTCGCCGTCGATCTCCTCGATGGTGTTCTGGTTGCGGCCGATGATGATCGCGCGGCTGTTGACGTAGAAGAGGAGCACGTCCTCGTCCGACGGCTTGTGGCGAAAGACGTATTCCTCGAGCGCGAGGTTCACGCGCGCGTCGGTGATGCCGCGGTTGTCGACGAAGAGCATGTGGCCTCAGAACAGGAGCGTCTCGATACGGTGCGCGTGGACCATCTGCTCCGACGGCGACCAGGCGAACGCGGTGAAGCGGCCGTCCTGCGACGCCACGAGCGCGAGCGCGTCGTGCTGGTCGTGGACGAACTGCGCCGCGGACAGATGCCGGGTGCCGCCGAGCTGGGTGGTCGACACGATGGTCGGAACATCGTCGAGCACGGGCTCGGTCACGACGACCTGTTCGGCCGCTCCCATCCCATCGCGACGTCCGATCTTGGCGCCGAAGGCGAGCAGCTCATATTCGTCCGTCATGACCGCGGCGCCGTCGACGGCCGTGAATCCTGCGATCATGTCCACGAGCCGCGGCACGCCATCCCGTCCGCCCGCGCGCCCGCGCTCGTTCGGCGGGAGGCGGAGCAGCTCGGCGAGTCGGGTGAACGGTGGCGCGATCTCGTAGCTGATCGGCCTGATGATCGACTCTCGCCACTTGGGCGAGCCATCGGGCACGATGAGCAGCGATCCGCCGCGGGCGTGCCGGCGCATCGAGACGGCGATCTGCACGAAGCCATTGGCGTCGTCGGCCCACGAGTCCTGCGCCTCGAGGTCGAGCAGGGCGACGAGCAGCGGCGGTCCATTGGTCAGGCTGGCGCATCGATCGTCGATCACGCGCACGCGATCGCCGCGGAGCACAGCGATGTTGCCGAACTTTCCGTACTCGTCGCCGCGACTGTACTTGAGCACCAGCAGACCCGGCTCCACCACCTCGAGCACGAGACAGAGGTCGGGCAGGGTGCGCGTCGCGCCCCACACCCGGAGCTCCCCGTCCTCCCGCCACACCCCCAGGTGGACACCAGGTCGTTCCACCGCCGGCGCGAGACGCGTGAGCGGCTCGGTGGCGAGGGGAAGCGAGCGGGCGAACATCGCCGGTTGCCCCGCGCGATCGGGCGCGAGATAGGCGAGCGAGATCCGGGGAAAACGCCCTTCCTCCTGTCGCAGGCTGGCCCAGAACGCGGCGTCGACGATCGCCGTGATCGCGGCGATGTCGGGAATGGAGCGGGCGCTCGGCCCGCCATGATCCGGATCGGCCCCGTGTCGAGCGTAGAAGGATGCCGCCACCTCCGCCGCCGCTGACGCGGCCGCGTACGACGACTGGTTCACCAGGAATCCTCGCGAGTCAGGATACGGGATGATAACGCATCGTCGCTCGCGTCGGACGCCCCGTCCCCGTGGGCTTGCACTCGCGACCATGAAATTGCAGCTTCGGCCTCCACGCCCAAGGGAGGAGTCGAGATGCTACCGCACCCCGGCACGGCTTGGAGACGCTTCGAGTACGACCCCACGTCGTCTCCCTTGATCGAGCACCCTGAGAGCGGACGCCGTCTCGAGCGCATCCGCTCGATCGACGTCGCGCGCGGGGCCGTGATGGTGCTGATGGCCCTGGATCACGTGCGAGTGTACGCCGGCGTTCCCGCCGGCGGCCCGACGCCAGGGCTCTTCTTCACGCGCTGGATCACGAACTTCTGCGCACCGGCCTTCTTCTTCCTCGCCGGCACGGGCGCCTACCTGTACGCACGCCAGATCGAGAACAAGCCGGCGCTTGCGCGCTGGCTGCTCGTGCGCGGGCTCTGGCTCGTGCTGCTCGAGCTGACCGTGATCCGCGTCGGGTGGACGTTCAACTTCGACTACGCGCACTACGTGCTCGGCGGCGTGATCTGGTCGCTTGGCTGGTGCATGGTGCTCATGTCGGGGCTCGTGTTCCTCCCGCTCTCCGTGATCGGCGGCATCGGCGTCGCCATGATCGGGCTTCACAACGCGGTCGTACCATTCCTCGCGCAGAGCGATCCCCGCATCGCGGCTGGCGAAGCCCCGTGGCTCTGGCGGGTGCTCTACGTCGGTGGGCCAGTCTCGGCCGATGCCCCACTCATTCTGCTCTATTCCGTCATCCCGTGGATCGGCGTGATGGCGGCCGGCTATGCGTTCGGCGCCGTGATGCGCATGGAGCCGCGCCGGCGCGACCGCATCTGCATCGCCCTCGGTCTGGGGGCGATCGCCGCATTTCTCGTCCTGCGGGGAACGGACCTCTACGGCGATCCGCGCCCGTGGAGCCGCGTGCCCGATGGCCCGGGGCCCGTGGCGCCGAGCTGGATCCGGTTCATCAACACCTCCAAGTACCCCGCGTCCCTGTCGTTTCTGCTGATGACGCTGGGGCCCATGCTGCTGCTCCTCCCACTCTTCGAGCGGATGCGCGGGCGTCTGGCCACGGCGCTCGCGGTGTTCGGGCGCGTGCCACTGTTCTTCTATCTGCTGCACATTCCGATCATCCACCTCACCGCGCTGTTGCTCTCCTGGGTACGTCACGATGGCGGGATCGGGTGGTTGATCGGCAACCATCCGGTCGCCGTGGACTCGCCGCCCGACGGCTACCGGTGGTCGCTGGGGCGGCTGTATCTCGTGTGGATGCTGGTGGTGGTGGCGCTGTACGGGCCGTGCCGGTGGTTTGCGGTGCTTCGCAGTCGGAGAGCGGGGGGAATACTTCGGTATCTGTGAAGTCTCGAGAGCGGTAGGCGGTAAGCTCGGAAGCCAAGGCAGAAGACGCTGTCAGCATCAAGCTGCCAAGCGATGAGCCTTCGCTGATCTCTGGAGCAAACGGCATCGCGAAACTTGGGCTGGTTCGTAAAGAACCGCGTAAACGAAATCCTCGGCTGTTGATGAGGGCGCGAGACCTCAACGCGCCCGATTGACGCGTTTGCCACCTCGCACCAGCTTGGCGCTACATGAAATGCCTCATCGTGACCGCGGCGCTCGTCGCGGCGGCGGGCTGTGGACTGGGGCGTCCGTTGGGTCCCGTGTCGCCACGGACCCCTCCGGTGCAAGTGTGGGTGACGACTGGCGACCAGTCCAAGCTGCTGAATCGTGAGCCCGACGTTGCGTTCGCCGCTGCTGCCGCGGCGTCGCCGCTGCCGACGCTGATGGTGGACACGGCCACGACCTATCAGCGAATGATCGGGTTCGGCGCCGCCTTCACCGATGCGTCGGTCTACCTGATGCGGCAGAGGATGACGCCCGAGCAGCGCGAGGCGCTGCTGCAGGATCTCTTCGGCCGCACCACCGGGATCGGGTTGAGCCTTGCGCGCGTGACGATGGGTGCGTCCGACTTCTCGCTCCGGCACTACAGCTACGACGACGCTCCCGGCGACACGCGCGACAGCGCACTGGCCGGCTTCTCGATCGAGCCGGATCGCGCCGACAAGCTGCCCGTCATCAAGCGGGCTCTCGCGATCAACCCGCAGCTCGTGCTGGTCGGGAGCCCGTGGAGCCCGCCCGCGTGGATGAAGACGGGTCGCAGCCTGGTCACCGGCACGCTCGAGCCCGAGTCGTACCCGGCATTCGCCGACTACTTCGTGAAGTTCATCGAAGCGTACGGTGCCGAAGGTGTGCCGATCGCCGCGGTGACCCTGCAGAATGAGCCCGCCTTCGAGCCGAAGGACTACCCCGGCATGCGCCTCGATGCCCCCGCGCGCGCCGCGGTGATCGGTGGCTTCATGGGACCGGCGTTCGAGAAGGCGCGGTTGCACACCCAGATCTGGGATTGGGACCACAACTGGGACATGCCACAGCAGCCGCTCGCCGTGCTCGGCGACGCCACGGCCCGCCGCTACGTCCAGGGCGTCGCCTGGCATTGCTACGCCGGCGACGTGTCGGCTCAAACGCCGGTGCACGACGCCTATCCCGAGAAGGACGTCTACTTCACGGAATGCTCGGGCGGCGATTGGGCGCCGCTGTTCGGTGACAACCTCAAATTCGACGTGGGCAAGCTCGTCATCGGCTCGACGCGCGGCTGGTCACGTGGCGTCGTACTCTGGAATCTCGCCCTCGACGAGCACAATGGTCCCCACCTCGGCGGTTGCGGCAACTGCCGCGGGGTGGTGACGATCAATTCCTCCACGGGCCTGGTCACTCGCAACGTGGAGTACTTCGCGCTCGCGCACGCGAGCCGCTTCGTGCGTCCTGGGGCGCGTCGCATCGCGTCGTCCACCGATGTGGACGGGCTCCAGAGCGTGGCGTTCCAGAATGCGGACGACGCTTCAAAGGTATTGATCGTGCTCAACGGCGCGGCCACCCCGCGCACCTTCGCGGTGCGCGCGGCCGGCCAGGCTTTTTCGTACCTCCTCCCGGGCGGCGCGGTGGCGACGTTCGTCTGGTAACCGCGAGCCGGCTCACACAGCGGCTTCGGCCAGCGTCTCCACCTTGATCCCGCGCTCTATCGTCTGCTTCACCGGACAGCGATCGGCGATCAGCATCAGCCGCCGGCGCTGCTCGTCGTCGAGCGGTCCGCGCAGGACGACCTTCCGCTCGAGTCGCGTAATGCCCACTGCGGACTTCTCGCACTCCTCGCAGTCCGGCTCGTGCGAGCGCGCGGTGCGCAACGACACGTCGATCCCCTCGAGCGGCCATCCCTTTCGATCCGCGTACATCCGCAGCGTGATCGCGGTGCATCCCCCCAGCGCACCCAGCAGGTACTCGTAGGGCGTGGGACCGGCATCGGTCCCGCCGAGCGCGTACGGCTCGTCCGCCGTGAAGCCAAATCCCCGCGCCGACACATCAGTGCGGTAAGGCGTCCGTCCAATCCGCGACGTCACCCAC
>JALYXJ010000340.1 GCA_030947165.1 Gemmatimonadota bacterium | reverse complement strand
CTATCCGCCTTTTCCTGCCTTTCCGCCCGTTCCGTGCATTCTTGTTGGAGATGCTTCCACTCATCCGCGTTCATCCAAGGCGCGCGGGCCACCTCGAGCGGTCGTTCGCTCGAGCGGCCGTCCGCCGACCTCATCTCCACCAGCCCAATGAGCCCCCTGCAGGTAGGCCTCGTGCGCTACGCGTCCGTCGCGAAGGGAGGCACATGATCGATAGCCTCTGGCAGCGTAGTGTCTTGTTGCTGGCGTTGCCCGGCTTCGCCTATCTCGTGCTCGCTGGATGGGAGGTCGACTCGGAGCGCGGCCGAACGGGATCGGTGATTCTCGTCGGCGTTGCGCTATTGTTCGCGATCGGGTTGGCCATGCCGGTGCGCGGCCGTTGGGCGCTGCGGTCGACGGCTGGCATCATCGCGTTGGCCTACGTGGTGTCTCTTGGATTCGAGCTGTGGGACCTCGCGCACGGCAAGCGGCAATCGTTCCGTCGAAGTGACACGAGTGCATTCAATGCATTGAGGGGACTGTTGACCTTCGGCGTGCCGCTGCTCCTGTTCGCGATCGGGCGGAATGCCTATCCCGATGCGTTGGATCAACTCCCAACCGATGAGCCTCCGCGTGAGTGAAAGATCGCTCTTCACGAAGTTCTGGACGGACGAATCGAAGACCACCCGCAACGTGCTCGCGAGAATCCCGGAGGACTCCGACTACCGCCCGGATCCAAAGTCGCGCACCGCGCGGGAAATCGCCTGGCAGATCGTCTGCGAGGAGAAGATGATCATCGACGCGCTCGAGAGTGGCAAAGTGGTGTGGGCCCCGCCGCCCATGCCGGCGACGATGAAGGAAGTGCTCGACGGCTACGAGATGCAGAGCGCGACATTGCCCGGACGCTGGAAGGAGTTGCCCGACGCCCGCTGGGATGGCACGCTCGAGTTCTTTGGCAGTCAACGTCCCGCGTCGCCAATGGCCTGGAGCTTTCTCTTCGATATCGTTCACCACCGCGGTCAGATCACCACCTATCTACGACCGATGGGATCGACCGTGCCGCGGATCTACGGGCCGAGCGGGGACGAGCCGTAGGGTAGGATCGGAGCTCGAATACTGGAGACCGGCAAGGGCTGCATGGACGAATCGTTTGTCGCATCGGTTGAACTGATCGCGGAGCGCCCCTCGGGGGAGCGCACACCGCTGGCACTGCGCGTGGGCGCGCCCACACGCAGTCCGGCGGGCGACTGGCATTGTCGCATTCATCTCGACGGGCTGATCGCGCCAACCGATATCTACGGAGAAGACAGCCTACAGGCACTCTGCCTCGGGCTCGGGATGGTGGAATCGCTGCTACGACGATTCATGGCGGCCGGTGGTCGCTTGCGCGCGTTGGACGCGAGCGACGACGAGACCTGGCCGATCGACGCATACTTCGGCGGGTCCGGAGCGCAACCCGCATCGACAACCTGACGAAAACTCGCGGCAGCCGGCGGCACGATGACCGACGACTTGCCACTAACAGAGGACACGATGTCGACGGGACAATCGACTCACGCACGCCAGCTCCACTCCAGCCGGATCGAGCCCGACGATCCGCGCTATCGCGCCGTCGTCGACAAGCGGTTCAACAAGCGGTTCTATGCGAGCCCCGATTACGTCCGGCTGGTATCCACCACCGAGGAAGTGGTGACCGCGGTCGGCGAAGCAGTCAAGGAAGGACGCCGCCTGGTCGTGACGAGCGGCGGCCACTGCCTCGAGGGATTCGTGTCGGATCCGGAGGTGCGGGTGATCATCGACGTCTCGCCGATGAAGCGCGTGTACTACGACGCGGAGCGGCGCGCCGTCGCGATCGAGGCCGGCGCGACGGTCGGCGAGGCCTTCCGCGCGCTGTTCGAGAACTGGGGCGTAGTCGTCCCGCTAGGCGAATATCCGGGGATCGGCATGGGAGGGCATGTTTCCGGCGGCGCCTTCGGCTTTCTCTGCCGGCAGCTCGGCCTCGCCGTGGATTATCTGTACGCCGTCGAGGTGGTCACCGTCGACGAGAATGGTCGCGCGAGCAGCGTGGTGGCGACCGGGGAGCCGTCAGACCCGAATCGCGACCTCTGGTGGGCGCACACGGGCGGCGGCGCGGGAAATTTCGGAGTCGTGACGTGCTATTGGTTCAGATCCCCCGGTGCACGAGGAAACGACCCCTCCACACTGCTTCCTCGCGCGCCGGAATCGGTCACCACGTTCACGGCCGCATGGAACTGGAGCGACATCGACGAGGCGTCCTTCCTCCGGCTCGTGAGAGCCCACGGCGTCTGGGGCGAGCGGAACAGCGGTGCCGACTCGCCAAACGCCACGCTGTGGACGCTCATCGAGCTGCATCGAAAGCAGTTCGGCAAGATCATCTTCCGCGGCGTCAGCACGGCCGGCGTCGCGGCCGAGCGGCAGATCCAGGACAGCCTCGTGCCGTTGAGCGAGGCCGTCGGCATACCGGCGACTGCCGAGCTCACTCGAATGTCGTGGCTCGAGTTCGCGCTGAACCCGTTTCCCGACATGTTCGCCATGCCGCCGAGCGGGGTAAGCGTCAAGGTGAAGGACGCGCTGATCAAACAGCGATTCACCGACCGTCAGATCGGCGTGGCGTACGATTACCTCACTCGCACCGACCACGACATCATGGGCGGGATGCTGGGACTGGCCTCCTATGGTGGACAGATCAATTCCATCGCTCGCGATGCGACCGCGGCGGTTCAACGCAATGCGATCTTCGACACCGCCTGCAACACCGGATGGATCGATCCCCAGGACGAGGCGAAGAATCTGTCGTGGGTGCGGACGTTCTACCGGGAGCTGCTTGCCGAGAGCGGTGGCGTCCCCACGCCCGACGAGGCGTACGACGGCGCGTTCATCAATCATCCTGACGTCGATCTGGCCGACCCGACGCTCAATACGTCAAGGGTGCCGTGGCATGCGCTGTACTACGGTGAGAACTATCCCCGCCTGCAGCGCATCAAGGCACGCTGGGACCCGGGGAATGTGTTCCGTCACGCGCTGTCGATTCGCGCGACCTAGCCTCCCGGCGCTCGAGTCTCAGGCCGCCGGAGCACAGTGCTATTTCCGCTTCGGGCTGCGCTTCAGCAGCTCGCGCATGCGTGCGAGCTCCTTCTCCGACAACCGTCGCTTCTCCACGAGATGGGCGAGCAGCTTGATCGGCGACCCGCCATAGATCTTGTCCAGCACGCGGCTCAACGTCGACGCGCCAGCCGTCTCGGCGTCGATCACCGGAAAGTAGACGTGCGTCTTTCCCTCGCCACGCCGGTGCGACACGTACCCCTTGATCTCGAGCGTGCGGATCATGCTGGAGATGCTCGTGTACGCCAGGTCCGGATCGACTCGGTCCCGGACCTCGGTCACCGTGGCTTCGCCGAGGTCCCAGAGCACGCTCATGATGTCCAGCTCGCGCTGCGTCAGATGGAGATCGGTCATCGGTGAGCGACGCTTGCCTCGGTGGATTGCGTGGAGTGGTGAGTGGTAGCTGCGCCTGGCGTCCCGACGGGCGCCTTCGACCTCGCTCCGAGCACGGGGTGCGGCATCGACAGCACCACGAACAATAGACCGAGGGCCATCGCTGGCAACAGGAATCGCTGCACGTGGCGGAGCGGCGTCGGCGCCAGGAGCACGGTGAGGCGGTGCTCCAGCATCCCGACCCCGCCGAGGAGCGCCGGTTGCAGGCGCGGCCCGCGACTCGCCGCCTGCGCGACCTTGAGCAGCAACTCTCCGTAGGCAACCGGATTGCCGAGCGCGCTCACCACCCGGTTGTCGCAGTCCATCTCCACCGCCAGCCGCAGTCGGCGCTGCAGCCACCAGAGGGCGAGGTTCCACGGCATCAGCAGGAGCGTGAGCGAGGCGACGAGCAGAAGGTGCGCGTCGTGTGCGCTCCGATGCTCGTCCTCGTGATGCAGGACGTATCGCCGCTGCACCCCCGGGAGCGCGAGCACCCACCGCGGGACGAGCACGCGCGTGCGCCACAGTCCGACCGTTGCCGGCCCCAACGAGTCCGTGAGTACCACCGGAACGCCATCGACGACCGTCGGTCGGCTCGCGGCGCCGCGTCTGCGACGTGCGTGGTGCACGATGCGCCAGACGCGCCACGCATTGGCGAGGCCGAGGACGATCAGCACCGCGGACGCGGTGAGCCAAACGCGGTTGATGTCCCGGTCGTACGATCTGGTATGCGCCCACCAGTCGGCGTCCAGCACGGAGAGGGACGGGGTCCCCATTGCATGACTCGCCGGCGCTGCCGCCGGCGGATCCAATGCTGCGATCACGGACCAGGTATGGTGAAAGCGATAGTAGCCGGGAAGGAAGATGGAGATGGCGATGATGGCGCACCACATCCAGCGCCGCGGCCACGTCGTCGGCAGCACGCGCTCGGTGAGGAGGCCGAACAAGCCCAGGCAGGTGCCAACGAGGTTCACGTAGAGTATGCAAAGCATGCGTTAGTCTCTCCCTGTTCGAGCTGCCGGCGCCGGTCCGGAGCACCGAAGCTGCCCGAAAACGAATAACTAAGTACTCGCCCCATGGCCCCCTACGGTAGGGCCTCTCGTTTGGATTCGTCCGCGGTCGTCGCACCGTCCGCGAGGATCCGCGATATCGCCGTTCAACTGCATTATTGTTGAGGATGACGCTCGACTTCCGGATCGAGGACCTGACCGCCGGGGACGAGGCCTGCATCGAGCAGGCGGCGACGCTGCTGCACACCGCCTTTTCCCCCCTCGGTGCGTGGACGACGATGAGCGAGGCGCGACAGGAGGTCGTCGACTCGCTCGGCGAGGACCGTGTCAGCCGCGTCGCGCTCGACAGTGATGGCACGCTCCTCGGCTGGATCGGCGCGATCCGAGAATACGACGGACTCGTGTGGGAGCTGCATCCGATCGTCGTGCGCGAAGCGTCACGTCGCCGCGGCGTCGGTCGAGCGATGGTACAGGACCTCGAGGCAATCCTCGCCGCTCGTGGCGCACTGACGCTCTGGGCGGGGAGCGACGATCTCGCCGGCGAGACCTCGCTCGGCGGCGTCGACCTCTACGCAGCGCTGCCGGACGCGCTCCACCCCGTGCGCAGTTGGGGACATCATCCGCTGCCGTTCTATCGGCGTCTCGGCTTTCACGTCATCGGCGTGATGCCGGACGCGAATGGTCCGGGAAGGCCGGACATCTTTCTTGGGAAAAGGCTAGGCAGATGACCGCGCAGCCCGGTTCGCTCGGACTACCGTCTGGTGTCGTGCGTGTGGTGCCGTATGACACGGCGTGGCCGGCGCTTTACGCCGCCGAAGTCGCGCGGCTCGAGCCGATCCTCCTGGCTCACCACGTCACGCTGTGTCTCGAGCACATGGGCAGCACCGCGGTGCCTGGACTGGCAGCAAAGCCGGTACTGGACATCCTCGCCGGCCGCTCTACCGAGAGGGAGCGCGCCGCGGCCATCGCCGCGCTGCAAGCCGGTGGCTACGTCTTTCGGGGAGAGCAGGGCATCAGCGGCCGGGATTTTTTCCGGCGTGGCGAGCCACGACAGTATCACCTGCATCTCGCCGAGATCGGCGGTGCGTTCTGGCATGACCAGCGACGCTTCCGCGATCACCTTCGTGCGAACGCGGACGCGGCGGTGGCATACGCGGCATTGAAGCGCGAGCTGGCGGCGCGCTACCCGCTCGACCGTGAGGCCTACCTCGACGGCAAGAGCGCGTTCGTCAAGGGCATCCTCGAGGCCGCCCGGTACGTCTCTTGAACTACTAGCGGGGTGAACAAACTCACCAGCAAGCTCATCAGGAGGACGTCAATGCGTCATTGCACATTCATCGGTCGCCGGAGCGCGTCGTGGAGCATCGCGCTCGCGTTCGTGGCCGCGTCGGCTGCCTCGGCCCAGATACGTCCCGTGCTCCCCGCCGGCAGCGTCATCATCGTCCGGACCACTGGACCACTGGAGTCGGCGTCCGCGCGATCAGGACAGACCTTCGAGACGACCGTCGACGAGAGCGTCGGCATCGACGAGTACACGGTCATACCCGCGGGCAGTCGGATCCGCGGTGTCATCAACCT
>JALYXJ010000337.1 GCA_030947165.1 Gemmatimonadota bacterium | reverse complement strand
GGGCTACATGGCGGATGCCGATCGCGTGCCCGCGCACTTTCCGTCTACCTGGAATCACGCCGCGGGACGTGCGCCGGTGTTCGGCGCGCACGCGATGGTGGCGAGCGATGCGCCGCTGGCGAGTCAGGCCGGGATCGAGATCCTCGAGCGCGGCGGCAATGCGGTGGACGCGGCGGTGGCGGTTGGCTTCGCGCTGGCGGTGGCGTATCCGGAGGCCGGCAACCTCGGTGGCGGCGGCTACATGGTCATCCACATGGCCGACGGGCGCAACGCGGCGCTCGACTATCGTGAGGTCGCCCCGCTCGCGGCGACGCGCGACATGTATCTCGATTCGACGGGCACGCTGACGAACAGGAGCATCGTCGGGCCGCTGGCGTCCGGGGTGCCGGGTGCGGTCGCCGGTCTGACCGCCGCGCTCTCGAAGTACGGCACGATGTCGCTGCCGCAGGTGATGGCGCCGGCGATCCGATATGCCGACGACGGCTTCGTGGTGGACAGCGCACTGGCCGGCTCGCTGCGCAACAACAAGGATCTCCTCGCGCAGTTCGCCGGCGCGTCGCTGTTCCTGCCGGGCGGTGCTCCGGCGCCCGTGGGCGCGACGATCCGGCAGCCGGAGCTCGCGCGCACCCTGCGCGCGATCGCGGCGCACGGCAAGAACGCGTTCTATCGCGGCGCGCTCGCGGCGGCCTGGACGAAGGAGCTCCAGGCGCAGGGCGGGATCATCACGCTCCAGGATCTCGAGCGTTATCGCCCCGTATGGCGCGAGCCGGTCCGATCCACCTATCGCGGCTACACCCTGCTCACGATGCCGCCGTCGTCATCGGGCGGCGTGACGATCACCGAGACGCTGAACATTCTCGAGGGGTACGATTCGCTCCCCGCATTCGGCAGCACGCGCTGGGCACACATCCTCGGCTCCGCGTATCAGCGTGCCTTCTTCGATCGCAATGCGAAGCTCGCCGACCCCGCGTTCGTCAAGGTGCCGGTTGCGCAGCTCACGAGCAAGCGATATGCAGCGCGGCTGCGCGAGACGATCGGCGCGGACCACGCCACGCCGACGACGTCCATCGGCGGCGCGATGAGCGAAGGGATGGAGACGACGCACAACTCCGTCGTCGACCGGCGCGGCAACGCGGTGGCCACGACCACCACGCTCAACAACCTGTACGGCTCCGGCGTCTACCTCGCGGCGGGCGGCTTCTTCCTGAACGACGAGATGGACGACTTTGCCGCGCAGCCGGGCAAGCCCAACATGTTCGGGCTCGTGCAGGGCGAGGCGAACGCGATCCAGCCCGGCAAGCGGATGCTGAGCGCGATGTCACCGACCGTGGTGCTCGACCGTCGGGGCAAGCTGCTGCTGGTCGCGGGGAGCCGCGGGGGGCCCAGAATCATCACGAGCACGAGCCAGGTGATCCTCAACGTGCTCGACTACAAGATGTCCCTCGCCGACGCGATGAGCGCGCCGCGGCTGCACCATCAGGCGCTGCCGGATTCCCTCGTCATCGAGCGGGACGGCATTGCGCCTCCGGTCGCCGACTCGTTGCGCGCGATGGGCTATGGCCTGTCGACTGGCCGTGGGATCGGGCTGGTGAACGCCGTGATGCGCGTGCGCGGCGGGTACGAAGGCGTGAGCGATCCGCGCGGGAGTGGGAGACCGGTCGGGTATTGAGTCGGTTTGGCGCTCAGGGCGCTCGACGCCGCTTGGCCGGCTGCTTCGCGAACTCGACCCGCTGCGCGGAATCCAGTCGTGCCGAGATCTCGGCCCGCGACCCGTCGAAGATCTGACGGAGCCGTGGCTGCATCTCGCTGCGCACAACGCGCAGCGCGGAGTCCGTCCGCTGCATCACCGAGTCGATGCCGGCGCGCTGGTTGGGGCTGAGCCCTAACTCCTTCGTCATCCGGTCGAGCGTCTCGGCGCGGCGCTTGGCGGCCTCCTCCGGCGTGAGACTGCCCGGAGGCGGTCGGCGGGGGCGGGTGTTGCGCGACGTCGCCCATTGATCGAGCCCCGCGCCGGCGATCATGCTGCCAACCACGATCGCCGCGATGACGAGTCCCGCGCGGACGCGGTTCGGATTCACTCCTGAACCGCGCCGTTGACGTCCATGGCCCCGGTCACCGAGTGCGCGAAGGTGCTGGCGGCGTCGGCGGGCGATGTCCCGCTCGCCACCGCCGAGACGAGATCGATCGTCGATGCATCGGCCGGCCGCGCCGACGTCGTGCCCCAGAAGGCGAGCGCACCAAGGATGCCCGCCGCGAGCGCGAGCGGCAGCGCGCGACGCTGCCACCGTTCGACGTAGCTCCACCAGGGCGCGCCCTGATGTGCGTGCACCGCGGTGGCGATGCGCTGTGCCAGCTTCGGCCAGCTCACCTCCGACATCGGCGGGTCGCCGACGGCGTCACGCAGCAGTGCGCCGAGCCGAGCGTCGCGCGCCGGCTCATCGGGCGAGATGTGGAACGATCTGTTGTCACTCATGCGTCGTCCTCGAAGAACCGCGAGAGGGCACCGCGCAGTATGCGGCGCGCCTCGTGAAGGTGCCAGCGCACCGTGCCCGGCGCGATGTCCAGCTGCTCACCGATCTCGGTGCTCGTCAAACCATCTACGTCGAACAGGACCACGATCATTCGCTGCCGCTCGTTGAGCGTCGCCATCGCCTGCGTGAGCACATCGCGCATCTCGGCGCGCGCGCTGTCTTCCAGCGCGGAGGGTGCCGGGCT
Organism: Gemmatimonadota bacterium; assembly: GCA_030947165.1. The sequence goes on along the minus strand of JALYXJ010000337.1, from coordinate 3,382 downwards.
CACGGCGTCGGTCTCGGGCTCCGTCTCCCGGCGAGCGCGCGAGCGCCGCAGGTTGGCGCCGCGATTCATGACGATGCGCGTGAGCCACGGCCCGAACGGCCGAGTCGTGTCGAACGAATCCAGATACTGGTACGCGGCGAGAAAGCTCTCCTGCACCAGGTCTTCCGCATCCTCCCGGTGCCCCACCACGCGATACGCCATTCGGAAGGCATGTCGCATGTACGTCTGCACGAGGGGGTCGAACGCCGCACGGTCGCCCGCGCGCACGCGCTGGATCAGCGCGGCGTCACGCTCGATCGCCGCGCGGCGTTCGTCGCTCTCGGACGCGTCAGGCGAGCCTGGATCATGCACGCGGGCGCGCGCGTCACTACGGCTTTCGCGCCATCCCTGCACTCGACTCGCCCGCCCCCCCATTCGCGGGCAGGCGCCGGGTCTCCTCGTCGAAAATGTTCGGCCCACCGTTCTCGCGGGCCCACTTCACAGCCTTGTCTTCGAGCTCGGTGGCCTTCTGCTGCTGCTCCGGCGAGAGCAACGCCATGGCGCGCTCCCGTGCCGTCGTGTTGGTCTCGCGCATCGCCTCCATCACCTCGGCAATGGCGAGGCGACGAGCGGCGATCTCTTCCTGCTGCTCCGGGCTGAGGTCGAACGGGTTCGCCGGATGCCTGCTGGGCCGCAGCGCCTCCAGCCGCTCGATCCACGGACGATTTGCCGAGTCCTGCGCGCGCCGGATCGAGGCGAGCAGCACCTGCTGGCTGTCGGCCAGCGCCAGCTCCGCGGCATGATTCAGCGCCAGCGCCGCCACGCCCGGTGCAAGCCGCGGGGGCTCCGCGAGCACGGAGTCCATTCGCGCTCGGTCGAGCCCGCGATACTGGGCAGAAGCGGACGTGGAAAATGCGACAACGGCGGTTCCCGCAAGCACGAGGCAGGTGATGGAAGAACGGCGCATACGACCTTCATGGACTCGATGTGGACTCGACGCCGGTGGGACGAGCCGGGGCGTCATGATGACTGCACCCGAGCACGTTCAACCGTTGGGGACGCAAATCGTACCCCTCCGACCGTTGGGTTCGCTAGAAGCAAATTCCAGGCTCGACGCCGGATCACGACGAAGGAGGGGCCGGCGACGATCGCCGGCCCCTCCTTGGTCCCGCTATCTATTTTCTTTCAGGACATTGACTTACGACGTCAGCCTGACCTGGAGCGCGGAGTTGAGCGTCACGGCGATGTTGCCGCCGTCGGGGACGCAGCCGTCGTAGTTCGCCGTCGCGGCCGCTGCACCGGCTCCGGCCGCGGCACCGGCGGCGGCACCGATCACGGTGGACTTGGTGTTCTTGCCGAGGATCTGTCCGGCGATTGCGCCCAGCACCGCGCCGCCGACGACCTTCTTGGTGTCGTCGCCGCGGGTGGAGCTGCGCACGCGATCGACCTGCGCGTCGGACACGCTGCCGTTCACGGTGTACGTGCGGCCGCCCACGTTCACCGACTTCACGGCGAACTCCATCACGATCTTGTCGTTCGCGTTCTCACTCCGCTTCACGTTGGTGACTTCGAGCGTCACCGTCGAGCCAGCCGGAATGGAGGCGCCGTTGGAGCCGCTGACCTCGTTCGCCACCGTCGCGGTGAAGGTCTGGCCGGGGGTATACGTGTTGGTGCAGACGCGCGCATTGGAGCGGAGGCTCAGCGTGCTGCCGGAGGGGATCAAGCCGACGGCGCCACCGCCGCTCGTGCTGGCCGTGCCCGTCGGATTGCGTGTCACCGTGTTGCCGGAGGCGGTCGTCGTCGTGGTGGGCGTCCGCGTCGTGGTCGTAGTCGTCGTGCGGCCCGTCGTGGCGGGACGGGTGGTGGTCGTCCGCGGAGCCGTCTTCACGGGAGCGGGCGCCGGTGCCGGCGCGGCCGCGGCCGGCGTGGCCGGAATGTCGCGCAATTGCGGCTGCACCGCGGTGTCTCGGCCAGCCAGCGCGAGATCGCGGCTGAGGGCCGTGTCACGCGCGAGCGACGTATCGCTCTTGTTGTCCTTCACCGTGCAGGCACCAGCAGCGAGCGCTGCGCAGAGCGCGAGCGGTACGCGAAGCTGACGGATATACTTCGGCATGACGACCTCCAATTGTGGGGTGCAGGATTCGACGTCGTGCACGGCGACACTGCGGTCCATACTCTACCCTGAGAATACCGAGTAGTTCAGTCAGGTGGCAACTCGCGGTACATCGGCGCTGCGGCGCCTCGTCCCCTACTACCGGCCGTACGTCCGGATGCTCGTCACCGGGCTGCTGCTCGTGGTGGTGTCCTCGGCGCTGGGCTCGGTGGTGCCGTGGCTGCTGCGCTCCGGAATCGACGCCCTTCAAGGACGCGGCCCTGTGCGGCAGGTCACACTGATCGCTGCGGGGATCGTCGGCGTCGCGCTGGTGGGTGGCGCGCTGCGATTCTGGATGCGCGAGATCCTGAACGGACTCAGCCGCCACATCGAGTACGATCTGCGCCAGGATCTGTTCGCGCATCTCACGACGCTCGATCCGGCGTACTTCGCCCGCACGCGAACGGGGGACATCATGGCGCGGCTGACGAACGACCTGAGCGCGGTGCGCCAGGCGGCCGGACCAGCCATCATGTACCTCACCAACACGATCTTCGGCGGCGCGTTCGCGCTCGTGTTCATGCTGCGGATCGACGTCCGCCTCACGCTGCTCGCGCTGCTGCCGATGGCGATGTTGCCGGTCGTGATGATCAAGCTGGGCGGGATGATTCATGACCGTTTCGAGGCGGTGCAGGACCATTTCGGGAAGCTCACGACGCAGGCGCAGGAGAACTTCGCCGGTGTGCGGGTCGTGCGTGCGTACCGTCAGGAGGGCGCGGAGATCGGACGCTTCGGGGAGCTCAACGACACGTACGTCGACAAGAACATGCGGCTCGCCCGGTTGTACGGCATGATGAATCCGCTCTTCGGCCTGCTGGCTGGACTGAGCGTGGTGGTGGTGCTCGGACTCGGCGGACGACTCGTCGTGAACGGCACGATCAGCGTTGGCGCATTCGTCGCGTTCGGCTTCTACCTCGGCATCCTCACCTGGCCGCTGATCGCACTCGGCTGGGTGATCAACCTGTTCCAGCGTGGATCGGCGTCGATGGCGCGGCTGCTCGAGATCCTCGACGCACGCGCCGAGATTCGCTCGCCCGCGGTGGCGCGCACGCTGCCCGCGGCACAGGGTGGTCGACGTCTCGAGTTTCGCAACGTCGGCTTCCACTTTCCCGTACCGCAAGGTGGGGAGCCGCGCTGGGTGCTGCGCAACGTCTCGTTCGCCGTCCCCGCCGGAGGCACGCTGGCGGTGGTGGGCGCGACGGCGAGTGGGAAGAGCACCCTGATCGATCTCATTCCGCGGCTGACCGATCC
>JALYXJ010000324.1 GCA_030947165.1 Gemmatimonadota bacterium | reverse complement strand
CACCGGGACGGTGACGGCGCGCGGCGGGCCGCTCACGCACTTTTACGTCGATGCGGCGAACCTGACCTTTCAGGACGCGCACGTGCCGGGTGCGGTGTCGCATCTGACGGGCCACGGCGAGCTGGACATCCTGCTGCCGGCATTCACAGCGTTCCATCACTTCACCGCCGCGACCGACGGGTTCGATCTGCGCAGCATTACGCGCATCTATCCCAACTTTCCGAAGATCGGCGGCTTCGTGAGTGGCAGCGCGGTGCTCGATTCCTCGTGGCTCGACGTCCGCGTGTCGAACGCGTCGCTCGTGCACGCCGACGGGCCGGGCGAGCCGACGCGGGCCACGGGCGGCGGGCGCATCACGTACGGCGAGAAGTACATGGCCTACGATCTCGACCTGCTGGCCGCACCGCTCTCCGTCACGACGCTTGCGCGTTCGTACCCCAAGCTGCCGCTGCGCGGAACCTTCTCCGGCCCGATCAAGGTTCGCGGGATGGCCCCTGATCTCCAGATGGAAGCGGATCTCACCGGTCCGTCAGGGCACATCACGTATGCGGGCCGAGTGGATGCCGATTCGGTCGGTGGGTACGGCGCGCGTGGGAGCGGCACCTTCGACGCGTTGAACCCCGCCGGTCTGGTCGGGCGGACGACACCCGCGTCGCGGCTCGCGGGCCAGTATGACGTGGATCTCACCGGCGACTCGCTCGCGACGCTCGCCGGATCGCTGGCGCTGCGTCTGACCGGCTCCGAGGTGGACGGCGTGCGCCTCACCTCCGGCCTGTCGCGCGTGCGCTTCGACAACGGCATCGTGCACGTCGACACGCTGCGCATCGATGGCGTGCCGGGCACCTTGCGCGCCCGCGGCACGCTGGGAGTCACGCGCTCGGCGGGAGCGGACTCGCTCGTCGTGGCGGTGAACGTCGATTCGCTCGGCGGGCTGCGCCAGTACTTCCGGAAGGCGGCGACCGCGGATGGCAAGGCGGTGAAGGCGGACTCCCTCTACGGCGCGCTGACCTTCCGCGGCGCGGTGCATGGCTGGCTCGACTCCCTCGAGCTTCGCGGTGCGCTCGAGGGCAAGGGGCTGCAGGTGCGCACGCAGCGCGCGCGTGGTCTGCACGGCACGCTGGCGGTCCACAGCGTTGGTGGACACACCACGGGCAGCGTGGATCTGCGCGCCGATACTGTGAGTGCCGGTACCTTGCGCGTGCGCAGCGCCTCGCTCGATGCACGCATCCTCGATCGCGGCCGCGCGCGCGTCGGCGTGGGGGCGATGATGGACAATGGCGACGGCGTCCGCGCCGCCGGCGATCTCGCCGTGGCCGGCGACACAACCACCGTGAAGCTCGACACGTTGAACGTGTCGGCGGGTACCTCGCGATGGACGCTGCGCCGGCCATCGCTTCTTACCAGCTCGCCGACCGCCTTCGCGGTCGACACGCTCTTCCTGGCCGACGCGACCGGCGCGCGCATCACGGGCTTCGTGCGGGCGCCGGCCTCGCCGGCGCCGGCGAAGGGGCGGTTGGTGGTCAGTGGCGTGCAACTCACGGACGTGGGCCGGCTCGCGCAGCTCGCGTCGCCACTCGATGGCCTGCTCGACCTCGACCTCGACATCACCGGCACGCGCGATCGTCCGCTGCTCGCGCTCAACGGGAATGCGCGCTCACTCAAGTACGGTCCGTTGTCGGTGGAGGGGTTCGGCATCATGGGCCGCTACGCCGACGCGCGGGCGAACCTCCAGGCGAACCTGCTGCGTGGTGGACGTTCGATCCTCGACGTCGCCGTGGACTATCCGATCGCGCTCACGCTGTTCTCGGCGAGGTCGACGGGAGATGAGTTGCGCGGACGCATCCATGCCGACAGCGTGGATCTCGCCCTCGTCCAGGCGATGTCGACCAAGCTGCAGAACGTGAGCGGCCATGCGGCGCTCGACCTGGCGATCAGCGGCGTGCCCGAGCATCCGCACGTGGGCGGCGTGGCGAGCGTGCACGATGGCGTGATCGAGGTGCCCGATGCGGGGGTCCGCTTCGCCGAGATCGATGGATTGCTGCGGGTGGACGCGGCGCACGACTCGCTGGCGATCGACCACCTGAAGTGGACGAGCCCGACCAGCAACGGGACCGGCTCGCTTGGCGGCTCGGTCGTGTTCCGTGACCTGCTCAATCCGTCGCTCGCCCTCCGCCTCGATACGCGAGCGCTGCGGGCTGTGGACCGCCGGTCGCTGGCGCGGCTGGACCTGTCGACTGGCGCATCCGGGCTCACCCTCAACGGCACCTATGAGGAAGCCACCCTGGCGGGGGCGCTGAACGTCGACCGCGGCACGATCTACATCCCGGAGCTGATCCGGAAGGAGCTCGTGGAGCTGACGACGGACGACTTCGCGATGTTGTTCGACACGACCGACGTGCGCAATCGCCCGCTGATGCCGGCAACACGCAGCCGGCTGGTGGAGCACCTGCGCCTCGCGGGCGTGACAGTAACCCTCGGCGACGAAGTCTGGATGAAGTCGAAGGAAGCGAACATCAAGCTCAGCGGCTCGCTCAATGTGGAGCGCGCGCGCGAGAGCGATTCGCGGAGCGCGTCGTTCGATCCGTTCAGCGACACGACGAAGCTGGTCCCGAAGTACACCCTCGCGCTGTCGGGGACGCTGAATGCGGATCGTGGCACCTACGCTCTCGATCTCGACGTCGTGAAGCGCGAGTTCCAGGTGCAAAGCGGCCGCATCACCTTCTTCGGTGAACGCACGCCGGATTTCAATCCGGAGATCGACGTGACCGCGCTGTACCGGGTCAAGCAGTCGAACCGCGCCGACATCGGCGTGCAGGCGCACATCTTCGGCAACTTCTTCCCGCAACCCTCGCTCGAGCTGACGAGCACGGATGCGTCCATCTCGCCCTCGGATCTCGTCGCCTACCTGGTGACCGGCCGCCCCAGCGCGGAGCTGACCGGTGGTGGCGGCAGCGGGAGCACGAACACGCAACGGGCGATGGACTTCCTGCTGCCCACGTTGAGCACCTCCTTGAGCCAGGCACTCCGCGATCAGTTCGGCTTCGTGGACCTGTTCCAGATCCAATCCGGCGCGACGGTCAACGACGCGCGAGCCAACGGCGCCAATGGCTCGAGCAACCAGTTCAGCTTCCTGTCGACGACGCGGGTCGGTGGCGAGAAGCGGATCAGCGACCGGCTCTTCCTGAGCTTCAGCACGGGACTCTGTCAGCTCGGTGGCCCGAACTCGGAGCAGGGACTCAAGGGCTTCGGCAACGCGATCGAAGGAAAGCTCGAGTATCGTTTCCCACTGGCTGGACCGGACCGGCTGGCACTGCGAGCCGGTCGCGAGCCGGCGGCGAGTGCGCTCCGATGCAACGCCGGCGGCGACGTTCGTGGCTTCGTCCAGACCCCACAGCAGTGGGGACTCTCGCTCTTCCGCTCCTGGTCATTCTGACGTCCTCCGCTCGCGTTCTTCTCATCGCGAACCCAGCCTCGCGCCGGGGCGCACGACTCGAGCAGGCGGCGCACGAGGCGTTCGCCCTCGCGGGTGCCGCGTGCGACGTCGTGCGGACGGAGCACGCCGGTCACGCCGCCGAGCTCGCGACAGCGCGCGGGCGCGACTACGACATGGTCTTCACGCTGGGCGGCGATGGGACAGCCATGGAGGTCGCCGGCGCACTCGCGCTGTCCGGCATCCCGATCGGCGTGTTGGCCGGCGGTACCGGCAATCTGCTCGGCCGCGCGCTCGGCATTCCGCGCTCCGTGAAGCGCGCTGTGCCGATGTTGCTGGCGGGCGAGATTCGACAGATCGACCTCGGCATCGTGCGCGGGCGGCACTTCGCCGTCGCCGCCGGCGTCGGCATCGACGCCGCCATGGTGGAGGAGACGCCGACCTGGCTGAAGCGCCGGCTCGGCGTGTTCGCGTACACGATCATGGCCACGAAGGCCGCGCTGCGCGCCGTGCTGCTGCGGCGCTTCTTCACCGCACGCGTGCAGGTGGATGACGCCGGTGAGCTGATCGAGCGTCGCGCAGCCGCGGTCCTCTTCGCGAACTTCGGCGCGATCCTGGAAAACCGGATCGCCTTCGGGCCCGGCATCGTCGTGGACGACGGCATGCTCGACTGCTGCATCTTCTCGCCGGCCAACCTCCGGGACGCACTCCGCATCATGTGGCGCGTCACGCGGCAGGACTTTCGCCCGGACCCGGCGATATTATATAGGAAAGGGACACGGTTTCGCCTTACGACGGATCCTGTCC
>JALYXJ010000283.1 GCA_030947165.1 Gemmatimonadota bacterium | reverse complement strand
TTTCTATACCACGGTCGGGATCTTCCTCGTCACGGGCGCGACTGTCGCGATCATCTGCACGATCGCCTTCGCCGCGCTCGGGCTCCGTGTCCGCAGCGGCGCCACGCAGGCGTTCGACGTGGCCGTGCTGCGCTGGCTGGGAGCGCACCAGACCAAAGCGCTCACCTACGCCGCGGGAGAGCTCACTTATCTCGGCACCGGCATCGTGGTGCTCACCGTGGTGGGCGTGGCGGCTCTCCTGCTCTGGAACACGGCGCACAAGCACTCGGCCCGCTTGCTGCTCGCGGCGGTGGCGGGCAACATCGTCCTCAACAACGTGCTCAAGCTGCTGTTCGATCGGCCGCGACCCGACGTGTTCGTGTGGCAGACCACTGCACTGAGCTCCTCGTTTCCGTCCGGGCACGCGATGAGCGCCACGGTCTGCTACGGCATAGTCGCCTATCTCGCCGCCCGCCTCCAGAAGCACCACTGGGCCCGTGCGCTCACGCTCGGTGCCGCGGCCCTGCTCATCCTGCTCATCTGCGTCACCCGCATGTATCTCGGCGTTCACTATCCGTCCGACGTGATCGCGGGCATGCTCGTCGGTCTCGCGTGGGCAGGCTTCTGCATGGCCACGCTCGAGGCGTCGCTGGTGCTGGCGCGACGCCGCGCGCCGACTGCCGTGATCGAGGAGCGCCGTGCGCAACAGGAGTTGGCATAGCGCCGGCTCCCGCCGGCGTCGTCCGTCACTGGAACAATCGTTGCGCCCTCAACGCGCCGAGCCACGCGCTCCGGGGCGCGTGCTCGATGGTCGCGATGCTACCCCGCTCAGGAGAGTGAGACAGATGGCGGCGAAGAAGAGCTCCGGTAGACGGAAGTACGGCAAGGCCGCGCAGAAGAGCGTCAAGCGCGCGATGCACAAGCGGAAGACCGGCACGCTGAAGAGCGGCAAGGGGCGTCACCCGAAGGTGAAGAGCCGAGAGCAGGCGATCGCCATCGGCTTGTCGGAGGCGCGCGCCAAGGGCGCCAAGGTGCCGCGCAAGAAGTCCAGCAAGAAGTCGACGCGAAAGTCGACACGAAAGTCGAGCGCCAAGCGCTCATCGAGCCGACGGAAATCCGCGTCGAAGCGCAGCCGCTGACATGCGTGACGGAGCAGCCCATGTCTGCCGGCTGCTCCGTCACTCCCATCTGACGCCGGGACTGCCGCGGCGCTACGCCGCGTGCGACCTGGGGCCCGGCTGCAGTCGCCGGAACAACGAGCCCAATGCCTCCACCACCCGGTCGTGACCCTCGCGCAACAGAGCGGCGAGGATGTGCTTGCAGATCCGCTCGCGCCACAGGTGGTCGCCGCAGTCGCAGCGGGGATGCGATGTGGTGTAGAGATCCACCCAGTGATCGTGCTCGCCGCCGGTCACCCGATAGCGCCCTTTTCCCACCCGCTCGCCATGCAGTTGCAGGCTGCGTCCCAGCCGCTCGAGGTCCACGCCCCCGGCGGCATCGATGTCGATCTTCAGCTCTTTCATGTTTCCAGCTCCCAATCCAGGCGGTTGTCACACAGTCCTTGGAACACCACAAAGTTACCTGAACTTGTACCCGGAAACCATCGTCGACGTTCCGGAGATTCCCCTGCGTATCTCGCTGCGACCACAGCAGTTATAGCGTACTCAGCAGCATAGTTGTCATCCCGCAGGAGCGAGCGGCGCGAGCGAGTGTGGGCGCCCGCTGGGCAATCTGATTTCATTGCACTGTGCTTGGCCCAGGCACAGGGATGGCAGATCCCGACAGTCGCTGCGCTCCTGCGGGATGACAATGCGATGTATACGGCTCCGGCCGGCAGTGCGGCCCCGTCTGTGCCATCGCTAGCCGATACCGATGCCGGCGAATATCGTGCACCGGAACGCCGCGATCGCTTCAGGAGTCCCATGTATCGTCTCAATTCGATCCCGCGCGCCGTCAGCTGGCTCGGTCTCACCAGCCTGCTCGCGTGCGGCTCCAGTTCCGCGCCTACCACGCGGCCGGCGCCGGCGCGCGCGCCGCGCTTCGAGCGCTTTCCCGACGCGAATACCATCGCCTTGCTCCAGGCGACGAGCAACGTGGACCTCGCGTATGCCCGCGTGGGCGCGTCGCGGGGCATGCATCGCGACGTGAGGGCGCTCGCGAAGCGCATGACCACCGAGCACACCCTGCTCAACGAGACGCTGAACAGGCTCATCGCGCGACTCGACGTCGCGCCGCGCGACGATGACGTGGTTCGCCTGCTCCGCGAGCAGAGCAATGCTCGGCGCGATAGCCTTCGCGCGCTCTCGGGACGCGAGTTCGACTCCGCCTACGTGGCGAACGAGGTGCGCTACCATCAGGAGGTCCTGATCGCGATCGACCGGGTGCTCCTGCCGAGTGCGCAGCGTCCGGCCCTGCGCGAATACGTGACCAACCTGCGGCCCGTCATCACGACGCAGTTGGCGCATGCCGAACGGGTGCAGGCGACACTCGCGGCACTCGCCCAGAGGTGAGCGACGAGAGCGAGGCGCCGCGTCACGATCCCTACGCCGCGCTTCGCCATCGGGATTTTCGCTGGTACATCCTGAGCCTGTTCGCCATGACGGCCGCCTCGCAGCTTCAGGCGGTCGTCGTCGGTTGGCAGGTCTACTCCATCACGCACGATCCACTGTCACTCGGTCTGATCGGGCTGGCCGAGGCGCTGCCGTTCATCGCCGTGGCGCTGCCGGGGGGCTATCTGGCGGATCGAATGAACCGGCGGACGCTGTCCGTCGCGGCGCTCATGGTGAGTGCCGGCTGCTCACTGGGACTGCTGGCCCTCAGCACCTCTCCGACGCTGCTGGGTCAGGTGGGAGTACGGCCGATCTATGCGATCATCTTCGTGAGCGGCATCGCGCGCGGCGTGCTTCAGCCGGCCCGACAGGCCATGAGCGCCGAGATCATTCCGCGGGCGATGTACGAGAACGCGATCGCCTGGCGGAGCAGCACCTGGCAGACCGCCGCCGTGATCGGGCCGGCGGTGGGCGGACTGCTCTACGGTTTCGCCGGGCCAGTGGCGGCATACTCTGTCGACGTCGCCGTCATGCTCTTCGCGGTGGTGGGGTTCCTGGTCGTGCGATACCTCCCCGGCGCGCGGCGCGTGGCTGGCCAGTCGGTGCTCGAGGGGCTCATCACCGGGCTGCGATTCGTCTGGCGCGAGCCGGTCGTCCTGGCGGCCCTGTCGCTCGACCTCTTTTCGGTCTTCCTGGGAGGCGCCGAAGCGCTGCTGCCCGTGTTCGCTTCGGAGATCCTCAATGTCGGGCCGCAGGGACTCGGCATTCTTCGTGCGGCTCCGGCCGCCGGAGCGGTACTGATGGGTGTGTACCTCGCCCATCGTGGACCGATCGAGCTAGCGGGGCGGTCAATGCTCATTGCGGTGGCGACGTTCGCCCTGGCGATCATCGGCTTCGGGCTCTCCAGGAGCTTCCTTCTGTCTGCGTTGCTGTTGACCATCAGCGGCATGGCCGACAACGTGAGCGTGGTGATCCGGTCCACACTGGTTCAGCTCCTCACGCCGCCGGAGATGCTCGGGCGGGTCTCGGCAGTGAACTCGGTGTTCGTGGGGTCCTCGAACGAGCTCGGCGCGTTCGAGTCAGGGGTGGCGGCACGTCTCCTCGGTACGGTGCCGGCGGTGGTGCTGGGGGGCACCGCCTCCCTGCTGGTCGTGCTGGCGACGGCGCGGTTGGTACCGCGGTTGAGGCAACTCGGCCGCATCGCATAGATTGCTCGAATTGCAGCCAATTGAGCCCATTCTTGATTTTTTGTCGTATGTTTTGTTGATTTAACTGGCCAGATCTGCATTTATTGCAGTCCCGCTTGAACGACCTCGTCCATCCAGCGGCCGCTCCCGGCGGCTCGAGCCCTCAGCCCAAAGTCGCATCCATGAGTGCCCCGACGTTCACATCCCGAAAGTCCACGCTGCGCGAATTGCTCGCGCGCGGGCCGCTCGCTGCCAACGGCGACGGACATGCCGTCCTGCCGACCTCGGCGTACTTCGGCATCAACACCTTCGGTGCGCGCCAGATGCGCGACAAGCTGCCCAAGGACGTGTACGCCAAGCTGGCGGCGTCCATCCGTCTGGGAAAGAAGCTGGATCTCGAGGTGGCGCCGACGGTGGCGCAGGTCATCAAGGAGTGGGCGATCAGCCGCGGCGTGACGCACTTCTCGCACTGGTTCCAGCCGCAGACCGGGCTCACCGCCGAGAAGCATGACGCCTTCCTGAGCTTCGACGACGACCGGCAGCCGATGGAGTCGTTCACCGGGTCGCAGCTGATCCAGAGCGAGCCGGACGCGTCCAGCTTTCCCAGCGGCGGCCTCCGCGCCACGTGGGAAGCCCGTGGCTACACGGCCTGGAATCCGGCGAGCCCGGTGTTCATCGTCGAGTCCGCCGAGACACGGACGTTGTGCATCCCGTCGGTCTTCATCGGCTACAACGGCGAAGCGCTCGATGAGATGACACCGCTGCTCCGCAGCTCCGACGTGCTCTCCGCGAAGGCGATCGCGCTGCTCGAGGTGCTGGGCGACAAGGGGGTCCAGCGCGTCTACACCACGATGGGGCCGGAGCAGGAGTATTTCCTGATCGACCGCGAGCACTTCGCGCTGCGGCCCGATCTGGTGATGGCCGGCCGGTCGCTCGTCGGAGCGCCGCCACCGCGCGGGCAGCAACTCGAGGACCACTACTTTGGCGGCATCCCGGAGCGCATCCAGGCGTGCATCTCCGAGGTGGAGACGGAGCTATACAAGCTCGGCGTGCCAATCGTGACGCGGCACAACGAGGTCGCGCCCTCGCAGTTCGAGATGGCGCCGATGTACGAGGAGACGGACATCGCCGTGGACCACAACCAGCTCGTCATGGCGACGCTGCGGAAGGTCGCGCTGCGCCACGATCTCCAGGCGCTGCTGCACGAGAAGCCGTTCGCCGGCATCAATGGGTCCGGCAAGCACTGCAACTGGTCGCTGTCCATTGCCGCGGACAACCCCGACATCGACGGGTTCAACCTGCTCAAGCCGGGGAAGACGCCGCATCAGAACCTGCGCTTCCTCGTTTTCCTCGCCGCCGTCCTGCGCGGCGTGCACCGGCACGCGGGTCTGCTGCGCGCCGGCATCGCGTCGAGCGGGAACGAGCACCGGCTCGGCGCCAACGAGGCGCCGCCGGCGATCATCTCCGTGTTCATGGGCTCGATGCTGACCCAGGTGATCGAGTCGATCGCCGCCGGCAAGGCCTCCGCCAACGCGGCGCAGGCGATGATCAAGCTCGGCGTCGCGCGGCTGCCGGAGATCGAGAAGGACAACACCGACCGCAATCGGACGTCGCCGTTCGCGTTCACCGGGAACAAGTTCGAGTTCCGCGCCGTCGGCTCGTCGGCGTCGATCGCCTTCCCGATCGTGTTGCTCAACGCCGCCGTCGCCGAGGCGCTCGACGAGATCCGCGAGGCGATCGAGGCGAACCTCAAGCGCGGCAAGTCGGTGGACGACGTCGTGCTCAAGGTGGTGGGCGACGTGTTCAAGGAGACGGCGAGCATCCGCTTCGAGGGAAACAACTACGCCGAGGAGTGGGTGAAGGAGGCGGGCAAGCGCGGGCTGCCGAACCTGCGCCGCTCGCCCGAGGCGCTCGAGCAGCTTGTGACGCGCCAGTCGCGGAACCTCCTCATCAAGCTCGGCATCTTCAACAAGGCCGAGCTGGAGTCGCGGTACCACGTGCGGCTCGAGCGGTACGTGAAGGACATGCTGATCGAGATGCACACGCTGAAGGAGATCATCGACACGCTCGTGCTCCCGGCGGCGTTCACCTACTCCGGCCAGCTGGCGACGTCGGCGTCTCACGCCGTGGCCGCCGGGATCAAGCAGGTGCCGCAGGTGGCGGCCGCGAACGAGATCGGCGACCTGATCATCAAGCTCCGCACGCGCCGCGATGCCTTGGATGCCGCGATCGGAAAGGCGGAGGGGATGCACGACGATCTTCCCAAGCAGGCGAAGCTGCTCACGAGCGCCGGCGCGGACGCGATGGCGCAGGTCCGTGAGATTAGCGACGCGCTCGAGCTCAAGATCGCCGACGATCTCTGGCCGATGCCGAAGTACCGGGAGATGCTGTTTCCCGTGTAGCGTGTGAATGTGAGCAGTGAATGGTGAATGGTGACGGCAGAGGCACATCGGACTGAGTCTGGTGTGCCTTTGTCATCGCCACTCACCATTCACCCCTCACCGCTCACGAGTCGCCCGTCTTGCGCCGCTCCCCCCAATTCACTCTCTTACCGGCATGACCACGGCAGTCGGCAGGAGCGTGTCCCGCAAGGATGGCATCGGCAAGGCGACTGGTCGCGCGAAGTACGCGGACGACATCGTCATGCCCGGTATGCTGCACGGCCGCACGGTGCGCTCGACGATCGCGCACGGCACCGTGCGCGCGATCCGCTTCGACTTTGATACGACCGGCTTCACGATCGTCGACTACCGCGATATCCCCGGCCGCAACGTCGTCGCGTTGATCGACGACGATCAGCCGTTTCTCGTGGAGCGGACGGTCAATCACATGGCCGAGCCGATCCTGCTTCTCGCGCACGAGGATAAGGAGGCCCTGCTCGCCGCGACGGTGCACATCGACTACGACGTCGCGGCGCCGGTGCTCGATCCCGAGCGCTCACCGAAGTCATTCAAGGACATCCACATCCTCAAGGGAGACGTGGAGGCGGCGCTGGCTGGCGCCGCCGTCGTGATCGAGGGGACCTATCGCACCGGACATCAGGAGCACGTCTACATCGAGACGAACGGCGTGATGGCTGTGCCGGTGGATGGGGGCGTGGCGGTGCACGGCTCACTCCAGTGCCCCTTCTATGCGCTCAAGGCGCTCAAGAGCCTCCTCGGGCCGGATGCGAAGGTGCGCGTCATCCAGACGGAGACCGGCGGCGGGTTCGGCGGGAAGGAAGAATATCCCTCGATGATCGCCGGCCATGCGGCGCTGCTCGCGCGCAAGTCCGGCCGGCCGGTCAAGATCGTCTATGACCGCGTCGAGGACATGGTCGCCACCACGAAGCGCCATCCGTCGATCGTGCATCACCGGACCGGGCTCACGCGTGACGGCCGCATCGTGGCGATGGACGTGGACGTGCTCCTCGACGGCGGTGCGTACAGCACGCTCAGCGCGGTAGTGCTCTCGCGCGGCTGCATTCACGCCGCCGGCCCGTACCGCTGCGATCACACGCGCATTCGGGGGCGGGCGATGCTCACGCACACGCCGCCGAACGGCGCGTTCCGCGGTTTCGGCGCGCCGCAGACGGAGTTCGCGATGGAGGTGCACATGGATCGGATCGCCGAAGCCCTCGGCATCGATCCGGTCACGCTCCGCGAGACGAACGCCCTCGAGCCGGGCGACACGACTGCGACGGGCCAATTGCTGCGCGCCGATGCGAGCGCGCGGGCCGTGCTGGACGAGGCGGTGCGACGCACCGACTTCCGACGCAAGCGCGAGGCACTCCGCGGCACCAACCGGGGGATCGGGCTTGCGCTCTTCTATCACGGCGCGGGCTTCACCGGCGCGGGTGAGGAGCGGCTCAAGTCGAGAGCGCGGCTCGACCTTGCTGATTCTGGTGTACGGATTCTCGTGGCATCGACCGAGATCGGTCAGGGCACCCGCACGATGCACGCGCAGATCGTCGCCGACGCGCTCGGGGTGCCGTACGAGACGATCGAGGTGGCGCAACCCGATACGGGCGTCGTGGCGGACAGCGGTCCAACCGTGGCGTCGCGCACGTGCATGGTCGTGGGCAAGATCCTCGAGCGGTGCGCCCTCGAGATGAAGGCGAAGCTCGGCGGATTGGCGCCGGCGGAGTATTTCGCCCGCCACGGCCCGCTCTCGGTCGTCCTGGAGCACGTACCACCGCCATGGATCCACTGGGACGACGACACCTACCAAGGCGACGCGTATCCCACGTATTCCTGGGGTTGCGACGTGGTGGAGATCGAGCTCGATCGCGATACGTATGAGGCACGACCGCGGCACGTGACGGTCGTGCAGGAGTTCGGGCGACCGATCCATCCTGCGCTGGCGCTGGGGCAGATCGAGGGAGGCACCGTGCAGGGACTCGGCTACGCGCTCCTCGAGCGCGTCGTCATGCACGACGGTGTGATGGCCAACCCCACGCTCACCAACTACACGATCCCGACCACGCTCGACGTTCCGGAGCTGGACGTGGTGATGCTCGAGAATCCGTACGACGGTGGACCGTTCGGAGCCAAGGGCCTCGGCGAGCTGCCGATGGACGGGCCGGCGCCGGCGGTGGTGAACGCCATTCGGCACATGGGGTTTGACCTCCGAGAGATTCCAGCGATTCCCGAGATGCTGCTCGCGTGCAATTCACTCTGAACGGCAAGGCGGCGGAGGTCGCCTCGCATCCGATGAAGCGGCTGCTCGACGTGCTGCGTGAGGAATGCGGGCTCACCGGAACCAAGGAAGGCTGTGGCGAAGGCGAGTGCGGCGCGTGCACGGTGCTGATCGACGGCACGCCGGTGTGTTCGTGCCTCGTGCCGTTTGCGCAGGCAGAACATGCCACGGTCGTCACGATCGAAGGGCTCGGGGACATCCATCCGCTTCAGAAGGCCTTCATGGACGAGGTGGGCGCGCAATGCGGCATCTGCACACCGGGGATGATCATGGCCGCATCAGTGCTCGCGCCGGATGCGTCGCTGCACGACATTCGCGTGGGTCTGGCGGGAAACCTCTGCCGCTGCACCGGCTACTCGGCCATTTATAGAGCGGTCCTGGCCGCCCGCTCGGCCAGCGTCAGCCCGACAGCACAATGAGACGCCCGGACGCACCGTGAGAGCACGATGAAGACGGCGATCTCCGCCCTCCATCTCGCGCGCGCGCGCACGCTCGGCGAGGCGTTGCTCCTGATGCGCGACGAAGAGCGGGTGCCGATCGCCGGCGCAACGGACCTGTACGTGTCGCTGAACTTCGGCACACTCGCACCCAGGCGCTTCGTGGACATCTGGGGCCTGCGCGAGCTACGTGAGATCGCCGTGCGCGGCGACCGGCTCGTGTTGGGCGGTCTGGTCACCTACACGCAGATGATCGAGTCGCCCATCGTCGACGGCTGGGTGCCCATGCTCGTCGAAGCGGCTCGGCAAGTGGGCGGTGTGCAGATCCAGAATCGGGGGACGATCGGGGGCAACATCGCGAACGGGTCGCCGGCGGGGGATTCGCTTCCGGTGCTGGCGGCGGCGAACGCCGAGCTGGTGCTCCGAAACGTGGACGGCGAGCGACGCGTGCCGTTCACGTCCTTCTATACCGGCTATCGGGCGAGTGTCCTCAGCGGCGACGAGTTGATCGTGTCCGTCGAGATCCCCCGCGTGCTCGGAGC
>JALYXJ010000243.1 GCA_030947165.1 Gemmatimonadota bacterium | reverse complement strand
GCTGCGTGGCAATGGGGCCGTCGTTCGCGCTCAGCGTCGTGTCGAGCCGCGCGAGCCACTCGTTCCACGCCGGCGCCGGCGACTGCGAGGGATCGCTCCACGTTAGCCGCAGTGCGAGCCGCGTCCCGTCGTGCATCGCCTGCACCCACACGCCGTCCACCGTGGGCGCGAACATCCGCGGCTTGGCGATCACCTGACCCACGACGGGAATCCAGTAGCGCTCCACCTGGTCCCACGCCCGATCATCTGGTGTCGAAGGCAAGGTCGTCGCCAGCTTCGCCCGCACGACTTCGCGCACCGCCGGAGCGTCGGGCGAGAGGGACTTCACGTACGCCGCCACATGCCAGAGCTGGTCGTCGGTGATCAGCTTCTGCTCGATCGCATCGGCGAACGATGGCATCGGCGTGCCGTCGAGCCCCGTCCGCAGTCGCGCGTAGATCGATTGCACGTCATTCCCACCGCGGAACTTCCAGTTTTCCGTCAGATCCTGGGCGTGGATCGGATGCCCCCAGTCGTCCTTCAACGTCGGCGCCGACTTCCCATCTCCGCGTCCGGCCGTGCCGTGGCACTTCGCGCACTCGAGCTTCGTGAATGTCGCCTGGCCGTCGGCAATCGCGGCGTCGCCGCCACCAGGATTCTTGCCGAGCGACAGGGGCTTGGCGGGCGAGCTGAAGAAGCTGGAGAAGCTCTTGATATACGCCACCACGTCGCGCCGCTCCTGCTCCGAGAGCTTCTCCTGCCACGCCGGCATCGCGGTACCCGGCATGCCCTCGGCGATGACGTGCATCAGGTCGTCGTCGGTCGGGATCTCACCGCTGGCCGTCGTGCGGATCTTGTACACGCCGCGGGTGAAGTCGCGGGGGCGCGGCAGCATCTCCGTTGCGCCATCGCCACTGCCATCGCCCTTCTCGCCGTGACAGCCGGCGCACCACTTGTCATACACGACCTTTCCCTTGGCCGCCTGTGCGAGCGCCTCGTGCGACGACACCAGCAGCACGGGGAGACTGAGGAGCGCGAGGCGTCTCATGCGCCGCCTCCGGGCTTGGTAGCCGGCGTGGACGTCGGAGCCGGCGCGTTCGGGGCCGGCCCTCGCGGCGGCGTGACCGGCTGCTTGGTCCCCGCCGGATTCTTCCCCTCCTCCTTCGCCGCCTCCCACCGCCGCGGCTTCCAACCCGACTGCTCGTAGATGAACAGCTCCACCGCCCAGATCTCATCTTCGGTGAGGAAATTTTCCCACACCGGCATCGCCGAATTCCAGGGCGTGCCTTCGCGCGGCAGGCCTGGTCCACCCTTCGCGATGCGCCAATACACGTAGCTCTCCGTGAGCTGCGCAATCGTCCCGTTGTCCTCGAACGACGCCGGTGCCGGGCTGAAGCCGTGCGCGAAGTGACCCTGCCCGTCGAGTCGGTCGCCATGACAGGGGAGACAATTCTGATAATAGATGCGTTTGCCCGTGCGGAGATGCTCGGCCAAGTCCCCACGCGTCCGCAGCGGGTTCTCCAGCCCGGCCAACACCATCGACTTTCCCTTGAAGGTGATCTGACTGGGCGGCGCGGGATGGATGGAGCGAAGCTGGATCGGCGCATCCACCGTCGGCTTGGTCTGCGAGTACATCGTGAAGCCGAGCAGCAGCGGTAGCGCGACGAGCAACGCGGCGCGCAGCCAGCGCTTGTCGCGATCGACCAGCGTGGCATGCAGCGGTTGGCGGAAGTTGCGCCAGCGCCGCTCGTCGCTCGAAACGTGCAGCAGCACGCCGACCACCACGATGAACATGTACTCGAGCTGCACACTGTGCGGCACCGGCGCGCTGCGCATGCCGATCAGGCGCGGCAGATAGTTGATGCCGAAGGCGAACAGCAGCCACGCCGCTGCGATGAGCAGCAACGCCTGCCAGAAGGGATGCCGCAGCACCTCGCGTACGCGGCTCATTTGCGCCCCGCGAGGTATTTCACCAGCGCCTCGAGCTGCGCTGCCGAGAGTTGCTGGCCGAAGTTGGTGGGCATCGTGCCGGCGAACTTCTCATAGCCCTTCGCCGTGTCGGCGTTCGGCAGGAGGATCGACCGCCGGATGTATTCCGCGGTCCGGGTCTTCGCGAAGTGATCGAACGACGGCCCGACCACGCCGCCCTTCCCGTCGAGCTGATGACAGCCGACGCACCCCTTCTCGTTGTAGAGCTGCACGGGATCGGTCGTCGCGGTGAAGCTCGCGCCGGCCGCTGGCGCCGGTGCAGCCGCGGACCCGGCCACGCCCTTGAGATCCGCACCAGTTACCGTCACCTCGCCGCCCTGCGATTGCAGATACGCCACCACCGTCCACAGCTGATCGGGGCTGAGCTGCTTGCTCATGTCCGGCATGATCGGCTCGAAGCCTTTGACGACGTACGCGCCCGGCTTGACGAGCGACTCGTACAGGTAGGCCTTGCAGTCCATTCCCGGCTTGCGCGAGCCGCAGCGCGCCCCGATCGTCCCCTCGCCGGCATGGTCGGTGAGCAGGTTCGGCGCGCGCGTGCCCAGCCCATGACAGGTCGTACAGCCGCCGGAGCCGTTGAAGATCTTCTCACCCGCGGCGGCGAGGGCCTCGGGTGTTGCGTCGCTCGTCAGGGCGAGCGCTTCCGGGACTTCCGACTGGAGCTGCGGGATCACGTGGGCGATCGCCGTATAGAAGCCGACGACGCCGAGGGCGAGCGCGAGGACTCGCAGGTTGGTCCGCCACATCAGACGGGCGCCTCCTTCCGCGCGACGTGTTCCGCCAACGTCCCGAGCCAGAAGATGAACGCCACCAGCCCGAGGAAGATCAGCACGCAGGCGCTGATCATGTTGGCCGCGTAGCCGAGGGCTGGCGTGAAGGCTTGCGGACTCGTGTCACGCATCACCTCCCAGACATGCCAGTGCTGGCGAATCCCGCTGCGCGCGAACCCCATCAGCCCCATCAGCCAGGTAAAGGTCACGGCCAGCACGAACAGGGCGTACTGCGCGCGCGCCGGCATCTGTCCCCACCGGATCTCGCCGCGGGTCTCGGCGCCCCGACCGATGAACAGGTCGATGATCGTCACCCCGACGATGCATCCGATCACCGCGGCCACCTGGTACACGCTGAAGCCGATGCGCACGATGGCTTCGACGAAGTAGCCGTACACTCCATAGAAGATGACGACCGCGGCAGAGAGCACGAACATCGCCGCCTGCACCAACGTCCCCATCCGCGACCACGTGACGGTGAGGTGCTTGTTGGCGCGCCGATAGATCAGGAACGACAGGAACGTGGTGAGGATCATGAGGTTCACCGCGGTGTTCTTGGCGCTCATGACGCCCAGCACGTTCAACAGCGGGTGGTGGGCGCCGCCCATCGCGGCCAATTCGGCGCGGCTCGCGATCATCGTGTGTGGCGTGGCCCACACGATCCAGCACACCAGCAGCAGCGTGAGCATGTACTTCGTGTACGGCACGAACCGCTCGGCGCCGGGAATCCGCGCCATCCCCAGCCAGAGGTAGTAGTTGGCGCACAGGAAGAGCACCCCGATCAGTACCGCCTGGACGATCCAGAGCCAGCTCATGAAGCCGCCCATCATCGTGATGCCCATCTGCTGGTTGTACTGGTAGATCTCACGGCCGAGCCAGTAGCCGGCGAAGGGCAGGACGATGAAGGTGGAGATCGCGATGAAATTCCCGACGTAGCCCATCCAGTCGTAGTGCGCCCGCTCCTCGTCGGTGCGCGCGGCCAGGAACCGGTACGCCGCGTACGCCGCCACGATGGAGCCGCCGAACACCGCATTGGCGATGAGCCGGTGAATGTTGATCGGCATCCAGGTGGCATTCGCGATCGCGTTCCACAGGCCGACCTGCTCGGGCAGCGTCTCGGGCGTGACGTTCTTCGGGGGCGACATCATGTACGTCAGCCATCCGTTGGCGATCAGCATCACCGACGTACCCCAGACGTTCAGGAGAACGCCGAGCGCCCAGTGTCCCCACTTGGCCCGGCCCGTGCGCCAGCGGTCCCACCCGTAGTAGTACAGATACAGGGTGAACGACTCGACGAAGAAGAGCCCGACGTAGATCCACATCGAGAGCGCGAACAGCCGCGTCATGTGGTTCCAGAACTTCGGGTAGAGCGTGGTGAGGAAGAACAGGAGCGTCGCGCCCCAGAGCGCCGTCGCGCTGTACGCGAACACGAGGAGCCGCGTGAACTCCTTCGACAGCTTGTCGTACTTCGCGTCCTTGCCGAGAATGCCGATCAACTCGCAGATCACGGCGAACATCGGCACCCCGAGCACAAAGGCGGCGAACATCAGATGCACCTCGGCCGCGATCCAGACCGCCCCGCGCCCACCGATGCCGGGGAAGTGCCCGTACGCGTGGGAGGTATCCGCCGCTGCCTGCACGAGAAGGAGGCCAGGGTGCACGATCTCAGTCCTCGCCGAGGAAGAAGGGACGACGCCGGGAGAAATCGACGGGCATCGCCTCGCGGACGTCGCGCAGCAGGTCCACGGTTATCTCCGTCGCGCCACGCTCGCGCGCGAACTCCTCGAGCCGGCGCATCACCACGCCGCGCACGAACGACGGCACGCGACGCATGCGCGCCTCGGCCTCGGCGCTCCACGCGAGGGTGCGCGGAGG
>JALYXJ010000234.1 GCA_030947165.1 Gemmatimonadota bacterium | reverse complement strand
CAGGAGGACAGCGCGGTGTGGCGGTCTGCGTTTCGCTAGTCGTCGTCACCCACCACACGGCACCGCAACAAACAGCGTGTGCAGCGTCCCCGACGTGCCGTGCGACCACACGCGCGCCGTCTCGACTTTCAGTCCCGTACGACGAAGGGTGCGCTCGAACTTCCGGTCGTCCTGCGCCGACCAGTACACGACCCGTCCCCCCGGCCGCAGCGCTGCGGCAGCCGTGCGGATGCCGGCGTCGCCATAGAGCGCGCCGTTGCCCGATGTCGTCATCGGGTCGGGCCCGTTGTCGACGTCGAGCATGATCGCGTCGAACCGGCCGGGGCTCTCGCGCAGCACCTCCGCGACGTCCGCATGGCGCACCTCGACGCGCGCGTCGCGCATCGCGTCGTGCGCGAGGGTGTAATCCGGATTCTCGTTCCACTCGATCACGGCGCGCACCAACTCGGCGACGACGACGTGCGCATCCGGTCGCAGCGCGCGCAGCGCCGCCTTGAGTGTGAAGCCGAACCCCAGCCCGCCGATGAGGACGGACGCACCGACGCGGTCGCGAACAGCTGCGCACGCCAACTCGGCCAGCTGGTCTTCCGAGTGGTGGTGGCGCGTCGACATCAGCTCCGCACCGTCGGCGCGGATCAGGTAGTCGCCATCATGGCGATGGAGGACCAGGACGGTTCCGTCGGGGGTCCGGGCCTCGGAGAGGCGCTCGAGTTTCTTCATCGCCGGGAAAGCTAGTGCGTCACCGGCCTGGTCGAGACACGGTATGGCGGCTCATGTGGCGGCCCGCTATCCGATGGCCCGCGTTCCGGCTCTGACGCCTTCGCACAGCGAGGCTCGATGCGCCCGCTCGCCGACCGTCGTCATGGTCGCGGTTCAGGGGCGTCCGTGCGGTAGGAGCGGGCCACGAACGCCGGCACCAACCGGCCGGTCGAGATTACGGGACAAGGTCGACGACCTTGTCGTTTCCCCGGCGGAGCGCGCTCAATTGGACTTTGGCAACAGCCTCGTGGACGGGTCGGCGGCGCTGCCCGACCGGCCCGACGATCCGTCGTGTCATCGGGCTGTCAGGCACGCCATGTAGCTTTCTTCGATCGAGGCGCCGCCGCCTGACCAATGCGCGCCGACACCACACGCGAGCAGAGACCTCTTGTCCGCATGACTCGATCCGTCGCCCGCGCGATTCTCACCCTCGCAGTGGCTTCCTCTTTCGCCTCCGCCCAGAGCACGACCGCCGGCACCGAGCTCCCCGCAACGACCAGAGGCGAGATTCGCGGTCGCGTCGTCAACGCGGCCAGCAAGACGCCCATCGGCATCGCCACGGTGGATGTCATTGGCTCCGCTGCGACGTCGGTGGGCCGCGCCTCCACCAGTGCCGATGGCAGCTTCCGAGTCGACGGTGTGCGCGCAGGACGCTATCGGGTCCGCGTCCGCGCGCTCGGATACGCCCCACGCGAGCTTTCGCCCGTCGTGATCGACTCGGCCGCGCCCAGCGCCGACGTCGGCACGGTCGCCCTCACGGCCACAGCGCATGAGCTGGAGTCGCTCCTCGTCACGGGCCAGCGGGCGGAAGTGCAGCTCTCTCCCGATCGCAATACCTACGTCGTCCGAGACATGCCGACCAGCAAAGGCGGCTCCGCGCTCGACGTGCTGCGCAACGTGCCGGCCGTCGACGTGGACATCGACAACGTGGTCAGCCTGCGCGGCAGCTCCGGCGTAGTCGTACAGATCAACGGGCGAAAGAGCCCGCTCAAGCCGGCGCAGCTCGGCAATTTTCTCGCGCAGTTGTCCGCGGACATGGTGGACAAGGTGGAGGTCGTGCCCAACCCTTCGGCGCGCGACGACCCGGAGGGTGTCGCAGGGATCATCAACATCGTGCTGAAGCAGGAGGCCGACGCGGGCACCAGCGGCGGGCTCACTCTCACTGGCGGGACCACCGGACGCGCCGAGGTGGGAGGGAACATGGGCTATCAGCGCGGCGCGTTGTCGCTCTACGGGAGCTATGGCTTCTCACGCGACAGCCGTCCCCGCAATGATTCGATCTACCGCGAGAACGATTATTTCAGCCCGCGGACCTACCTCGAGGAGACCGGCTACCGCACACAGATCCCCCTGATCCATACCGTTACGGGCAGCGCCTCGTACAAGCCCGCGAAGCACGACGAGCTCTCGGCGGACCTGCTGTACAGCACACGCGTGGAGCATGAGGCCAATAGCATCCTCTACCGCGACCTCGATGCGGCGCGCGATCTGACCGGGTTCAGCGACCGCCTGACCCGCGACGAGAACTACGAGGGGAGCTTCGAATCCACGCTCGGCTACAAGCACGCCTTTGCCGCGAAGGGACACCGGCTCTCGAGCGAGCTCCGGACCTTCCGGGGGTGGGAGGGTGGCCCCAGCAACGTGGCCGCGCATGCGCTGGCGCTCGATGGCTCGCCGGCCGCCATCACGGCGCTCGAGACCGCCACTGGTTGGACACGTCCTCACGAAAGTTCGTTGAAGCTGGACTACAGTCGGCCACTGTCCAACGCTTTACGCCTGTCCACTGGGTACAAGGGTTCGCTCCAGCGGTTCCACACCACGTTGGATACGCAGGTCTTCGACAGCACGCGAGCCGCGTACTTGCCTGACACCACCCGCGTCAACGACTTCACGTACGACCAGCTCGTGCACGCCGCGTACGGGATGCTCGACGCGCAGCTCGGCAACTTTCAACTTCAGGGCGGGGTCCGCGTGGAGCACGCGGCCACACAGTTCCACTTGAACACGAGCAACGCGGCGTACGATAACCGATACAACAGCGTCTTCCCGAGCGCGCTCGTCGCCTACAACGTCGACGACTCGCACCAGGTGAAGCTGAGCTACTCGACGCGCATCCGGCGTCCCGACGACGCGGACCTGCTCGACCCGACGCTCCACTACCAGGATCCGCTGAATGTCTCGCGCGGCAATCCCAATCTGCGGCCGGAGTACATCCGCGCGCTCGAGCTAGGACTCCAGCGCACCGCCGACCGGATGACCCTTCAGGTCACGTCGTTCTTCCGGCACACGATCGATGCCGTTCGGACGCTGCGCACGATCGACAGCGCCGGCGTTGCCACGCGCACCTTCGCGAACGTCGCCACGAGCGACGCATATGGCACAGACGTCACCGTCGCCCTCAGCGGCGGCGCGCTGAGCGGCTTCGCCGGCGCGAGTGTCTTCGAGCAGGTGAGCAACGCCTCCAACCTGGATCCGAGCCTGTCGGCGCGCACGCTCGGCTGGACGGCCCGAATGAACGCGTCCTATCGCGCCACCAGCACCTTCGACCTCCAGTCGCTGCTGTTCTACCAGGCACCGATGACCGTCGAGCAGGGCCGCAATGCGAGCCGCACGCGGTTCAGCTTCGCCGCCCGCCGGAAGCTGATGGCCGATCAGCTCAGCGTGACGCTGCGCGTGATCGACCCGTTCAACATGTCACGCGAGACCAACACGACGATCGATCCGCGCTTCTTCCAGGTGACACGGAGGAGTCGCGCGATTCGCGGGCTGCTCCTCAGCGTCAACTGGACCTTTGGCCGGTCGCAGAAGGAGGAGCATCGCGGACAGCCCGACCTGATCGGGTGGGACCCGGCGCCGTGATCACCGCACATCCGGGTGCCGGCGTCGTGGAACATGAGACGATTCTCAATCCTACCTTCGCATGCGAGGTCGTCTTGTGCCGTCATTGATCCGAGCTCGCAGCGATCTGCTGGGCGCCATCGCACTGCTGATGGTGTGGACTCCCCTGATACTCGCCGCTCACGCGCAGGTTTCGCAAACGACAGGATCTGGCAGCGCCGTCACTACGGTGAATGCGTCGGCCAGCTTCGAGGACCCCGCGGCGCTCGACGGCAATCCGTACGTGGAGAACGGCCTTTTCTTACGCGCACGGATCTGAGCTTTGACAACAACGGCTGTCATTTTGCCGGATGCAAGCCGCCGTTCACGTACTTCCCGGGCAATTACATGTACGGCACCGGACTCGGGTACTTCAGCATATTCGCGCCAGCAGGCCAGCATTTTTCGGGACTCGAATTCATCGTTGGGACTGGAGGAATCGATCCCAACGGTGACGTCTACACCACGACCGAGGTAGTCTTCCAGGCCTTCCTCGATGCCGTTTCGGTGGGCTCAGGAATGACGACATTGAGCAATGGAACAGTGGTTGGATTCTCCAGCCCGACTGGCTTCACCGAGCTTCGGTACACGGATACGGGGCTTCGGCTTCGCGATGGGGAGCATACGCCTGCCTTCGACGAGGTGCGTGCGCAATTTCTGGCGGCAACGACCGTCCCCGAACCCGCCAGTTACGTTCTGTTCGCGACCGGCCTCGTCGCCGTTCTTGGAGCGGTCCGGCGACGTGGGAAGGCGGCTAACGCAGCGTAGGTTCGACGGCTAGTCGCGCCTCCCATCTTCGTCGCCGCAGGCCGCTCCTGCTCATGGTGCACGTCCGGTTCAGCGAACACCATGAGCGTAGTGGAGGGCCAAGCACCGCCGGACGACCTTGATGATGGACACGGATGTGTCGGCAATGCGGCTGGCGTATAAGCCGTGAAGCCGTGGCACCGCGTCTCCCGCCGCCAATCCTTGGCGCGAGACTGTAAATTATACACAT